>CAJKKX010000164.1 GCA_905200565.1 uncultured Lachnospiraceae bacterium | reverse complement strand
ACAAAAATGATCCGTAACGTTCAAACGAGTGCAGGCGGCCGCCGTCCTTTCACGACGGCGCAGCCAAAGCCTCTTTGAAAATACAGCTTTTCCGGGCAGGAGCCGGAACAGGCAGAAAAATAAGAACACAGGTTGGAAGGAGAGAATCATTATGAAAAGAAAATTTTTGGCACTTACCCTGGCGGTATCAATGATCGCAGGACTTGGCGCCAGTGCGATGGCGGCGGAGCATACGGGAGCCCATGGCACGAAAGATAGTGCAGCAGTCGGCGAGCAGAAAGTGATGGAGACAGAGGAAGACAATACCGTTAATTACAGGGGCAGCACACAATTCTACATCAACGTAGACAAGGATGGTACAGACGGTCCGATAGATATTCCGGATCCGGAGGACGTACCGGGCGCCGGCGGCATCTGCCACTATGAGATCGGATGGAAGATACAACGTGAAACGAATGTATCTGTAACGGTTCCGCTGTATGTTTGTATGTACGGCTACGGCGGCAACGGCAAGGTAGTCGCTCCGACCGGAAATGCATATCATATGGAAAATGAAAGCTACTATACGGATAAACGTACAGTAGATTACATTTATGCCTGCTATACGGTGCAGAACATTCTGAGCGAAGCACAGTGGAATGCAGCTGAATACGAAGGAAAAGCAGATACCTATGATGAATATATCGCGGGATTGAATGGTTTAGGCGGAGCGCTTGCAGCTCTTAAGGCGGAATCAAAGGAGACAAGCGGCGAGTACGGGTATATCAACAAGAAAGCGTCGGATGATGCGGACGATAATTATATGATTTACAGACTCTCTGACTGCGATCTTCATACTGATACGAAAACAGAAAAATGTGTTACGGACTATTTCTACAGAGATACTAAGAATCAGGTAGAGAGCGTAGAAGTGAACGGAGAAACAATTACGAAGGCTACAGTACAGTATGCGGACGGCGGTAAGGCAAACAATGCTCCGCTCCAGATCAACGTGCCGACGATTAAAGTAGAGGCGTATACATGGGCTATCCAGCCGACTTCTGCTACAAAAGACCTGAAGGCCGGCGAGATCGCAATGACAGTGAACGGACTTGACCTGAACAAGGTATATACGTCCACCATGACATCGGTGTCCGCTGCAGGCGGCGTGGAAGAGCAGACGCTGGATATTAAGGATCTGAACTGGTTTATCGCGGCTCCAAAAGATGGTAATGCGGGAACATTAGATCTTCCGGTATATGCGGCGATCGCAGGAGGCAGCGTGAACGAGGAAGGCTGCGTTCCGGTAGTACGCGTAACCTATACGGTAGCTCCGGCTCTTGATCGTATGGAGACCGGAAATTATGTGACGGTTGAGTAGTCGCGAAGTGATTAAAATACCCTAAACGTGGCGGCGTATGATTTATGCCAGGGCTGGAAGAACTCCTGCGCTTCCAGCCACCGCATAAGCTATACAGATGGAAGAAGGAAAGAGACGGATGATGACAGAAATGAACAACGATCAGGACAAAAAAAGTAAAACGGGCGGCCGGAAGCTGACGGCGGTGCTTGTAATCGTAATCGTGGCGCTTGCGGCGGCGCTGATACTGGTCTGGATGAAGCTGCGGCCGCAGGAGGAGCCTGCGTATGAGCGGGAGGCAGCGGCGAAGCTGGGGCAGCTTGAGGGCAAGAGCGAGGAGGAGATACAGGCGGAGCTGGATCGCGTCGTGACGGAGGGAATGTTTCACATTGCGATCAATTCCGATCCGGTATTTGAGGATGGCGCTTCGGAGGGAAATCTGGAGATTGAAAATGTGCCTGCAAACCTGTATCTGATGCGGGTGGAGATCACGCGGCAGGATACGGGGGAGTTAATCTACTCCACAAAATATATTGAGCCGAATAACCATATCCAGAACGCGAGGCTGGATGTGGATCTGGAGGCTGGGGATTATCCGGCGAATGTAGTATTTTACGCCTACAGTATACAGACGCAGGAAGAGATCGGCAGCGCAGGCTGCGAGATCACCATTCATGTGAAGAATTAAGGAACCGGAAGGAATGAAACAGGGTATGCAGGGAAAAGACAAAAAACAGAAATTTTCGATCATCGTGATCATTGTCATGCTGCTGATCATTATCGCACTGCTCGTTCAGCATTATCTGTTGACGGGAAAGCCGGATGATCATCTGGAGGACGCCGTTAAGGCGAAGCTGGGGCAGCTTGAGGGCAAGAGCGAGGAGGAGATACAGGCAGAGCTGGACCGGGTGATCGAGGAGGGGATGTTCCATATTGCAATCAACACGAATCCCGTATTTGAAGACGGGAGCGCAGAGGGAAATCTCGAGATTGAGAATGTGCCGAACAACCGCTACGCTATGCTCGTGCGTATCGTGCGCAGCGACACAGGGGAGCAGATCTATGATTCCGGGCTGATCGATCCGAATTATCATATCCAGGAGGACTCGCTCAGCGTGGATCTGCCAGCCGGGGATTATCCGGCGGCGGCTACCTTCTACGCATACGATATGGAGACGGAGGAGGAGATCGGCAGTGCAGGCTGCGAGATCACGATCACCGTATTAAACTGAAACGCACAGACTATTGCGCGTCCGGCGCGCAGAAAGCGGGTATCCGCATGAGCCGGGCGCGCTTGCAGAAAAAGGATACAGGGGGTATGGGAAAATGAAAAAGAAAATGAAAAACAGAATATGCGGCTTAGCGGCGACAGCGTTTTGTCTGGCAGCTTCCTGCTGCGCTTTGCCGGTACTGGCATCCGGTGAGGTGCCGTCTTACGTTGAGATCCCGGAAAAAGGGTCCTACACGATCGGCGGAGAAAATAAGTCGGAGGATGTGGATGGCAGCGGACGGCTGTGGACAGACTTTTATCTGTATGTGGAAAACCCGGAGAAGGACAAAGTGGAAACTCCCGGAAAGCAAACTCCCGGAAAGCTTCCGAAGACCGGAGATTACGGGATGGATAAAAATGTGCTCCTTCTGGCGGCGCTGATTTTCGGCTCCGGCTATCTTGCATGTGAGTATTATGAGAAAAAGAAAGCATAGCCCTGTCCGCTTGCTGAAGCTTCTGCTTGCGTGCGGCTTCGTGCTGACAGTTGTCTGGGCGGCGCAGCTGTACCGTCAGGAATATCGGGAAGAGAAAAAGAACGCTTCGCTGTCAGAGATTCATGTGGATGCCGGAGCGGGGAGGGAACACGATCCTGTTTATACCGGCAGCAAAACGGATGGCGCGGCGCGGCAGATTTCTGCCGCCTACCGGGAGCTGTCCGGTCTGAATGAGGATTACCTGGGCTGGCTGAAGGTGTACGGCACGCAGATCGACCTGCCGGTGGTGCTCGGAGCGGATAATGAATACTATCTGAACCATGATTTTTACGGAGAAGAGAGCAGCTGCGGGACATTGTTTGCCGACTGTCTGACACAGCAGGAGGACGAAACGGGGATGGCGGATGGAAATCTGCTGATCTACGGGCATCATATGCGAAACGGTAGCATGTTCGGAGAACTGACTTCCTTTTGTGAGGAAGATTTTTTTAAAAAACACAGTCTGGTGCGCTGGGAGGGAAAATACGGCGTGCGCTATTACCGGATTTTTGCAGCGCTCGTAATTCCCGGTTATGAGGACGCGCCGGATTACTTTCCAATCCGGGAATACCTTGATAAGCCGGACGACGGAAAGCAGAGCAGGCTGCTAAAGGAGCTCCGGGAACGGGCTTTTATATGGCGTGAGACCTCCTTCCGGGAGGAGGAACGCTTTCTGTTTTTAATGACCTGCGATTACACGCGGGAGGATGGAAGGCTGCTGCTGTGCGCCCGCTGTATAGCGGGCGAGTAAAATTTTCACTGCGCGGTGCAGCTTTCTCCCATCCTGCTGGCGGAAAACTAACTGTTTTCTATGATATCCCGGATATTCTGCATTTTCAGATCAAGCTGCGCGCTCATCTGCGCGCATTCCGAAAGCTCTGCGGATGTAAGCGCAGTCAGCTCCTCGGAGAGATTTTTCTTATAACGGAGCTTGTGCTCCAGGTTTGCCCAGAACTCCATGGCGATCGTCCGGAGCTGCACCTCCACCTTCATCAGCCGTTTTTCGTTTTCAAGGAAAATGGGAATTTCAATGATGAGGTGGAGACTGCGGTAGCCGTTTTCCTTGGGGTGTGCAATATAGTCTTTTTTCTTGATCAGCCGGATGTCGTCCTGTTTGAGAAGGCAGTCCGCGAGCATATAGATATCGTCCACAAAGGAGCAGATGACCCGGATTCCGGCGATATCGTGTATCTCATCCAGTGAGGCAAGACAGAGGGGAAGATTTCGCCGGATCAGCTTTTCGCGGATGCTTTCCGGGGATTTTATCCTTGTCTTAATCGTCTCGATAGGGTTGCGCTCGTGGTTCACCGAAAAACGCTCGTTTAACACCTTAAATTTCGTTTCGACCTCTAATATCGCACACTGATAGCATGACATCAGAGACTTTACTTCTTCAAAGGTTTCTATTGCTTTTGACATAGAGCCTTCGTCAAACAGGCCGGAGAGCTGCTGCGCCATAGAAGAGGAGTCATTGCCCGGCTGAAGTATAGTTCCAACCATCGAAGTTGTTAATATTTTTGTATCCATACTGATTACCTCACTATTTATTTGATATATTAAAAAATGGTTCCGTTCCTTTTTGAAACATATTGTATTATATTGACGCTGGAAAATCAATGCAAAAAGGAATATGCAGAAAGTCGGCTGAGATTATGTTATATGAATACATTTTCTGGGTGGACTTTTTGTTATTCCGCTGGAAGTGAAGGCAGAGGAAAACCTGAACGCTAAGAGCCTGAAGAATTTTGTGTCTGCAAGCAAACTTCCTTATGGGGTCAGGACGTCCATGTCTGACTATCGGGAACAAGAGAAATTAATCAATATACCGCTTTATGCAATTTCATCACTTTGGGCTGTCTGTGACAGGCGCTGAGACAAAAAGAGATTTTTGAAAATCCCCTCACGGTTCGCTCTGCTGCTTCGGCAGACGGACCGTGAAGGTGGTTCTTCCGTTCTCACTTCTGACTGAAATTTCCCCGCTGTGCAGCTCCACCACTTTTTTCACAATCGCAAGACCGATACCGTTCCCCTCCGAGGAGTGCGATTCGTCCGCCTGATAAAATTTGTTGAAGATCCGGTTGAGGCTTTCCTCCGGGATTTCTGTGCCGCGGTTGGAGACCGAGACAAAAAGGTCATCTGCTTTTTCTGTGATGTGAAAGGAAATCAGATTGCCCGGCTCTGAAAACTTCACGGCATTATCAATGAGATTTACCCATATTTGTTTTAAAAGCTCTTCGTTCGCTTCTATCGTATATTCCTGGAAATCGAGGTCCGGTTCAAGATCCTTTGCCGTCCATTTTTCTGCGAGCAGAAGAACGGTCGAGCGTATCTGCTCCGATAAATTATAAGATGTAACATTTGTAAGGATCGTCTGGTTTTCCACTTTTGTCAGATTTAACATATTGGTCGCCATTTCGGAAAGGCGCAGCGCCTCCTCCTCGATGACGGCGAGATACTCCTCTTTTTGCGCCTCCGAAAGATTTCCGCGCCTCAGAAGCTTTGCAAAACCGGCGATGGAGACGATCGGCGTCTTAAATTCATGCGAAAAATTGTTGATAAAATCGCCGCGCAGCATTTCGGTGTGCTCCAACTCCTCCGCCGCCGAATTAAAGCTCTTTTCAATCTCCCGGAAAACAAAATGCCTGGATATGGGGCGTGAAAAATGAATCCGGGTGTGGAAATCTCCGCTTGCCAGCCGGTTGAGCTGATTGATGAGCTGATAAAACGGACGCAGGGAAATCCTTCCGGTCAGCAGGGTAAACAGGACGCCAATAAGGGTGCTGGTTATCGGAAGCAGCAGGAACATAGTGCCGGCT
>CAJKKX010000163.1 GCA_905200565.1 uncultured Lachnospiraceae bacterium | reverse complement strand
GTCCGCGCCGGCCGCCTCCAGATCCTGCTCCGGTGCTTCGCTCTCCTGCGTTGCCGCCGTGTTGGGAGACGCCTCCTGAAAGCTGTCGCCGCTTGTCCGATATGTTGCAAACGCAACCGCGCCTACAAGGCAGAGCGTCATCACACCCAGGGTTCCCTTACTTTTTAAAATACTTAATACCTTTTCTTTTCGCATATCTGTCACCTCATATTATGTTCATTATGGTTCTACACATATGTTTTCCATAAATGAGGAATTTATGCAAAAGATTTTTAATACTTCACCAGCTCCGTGCCCGGATAGAAGTAGCCGAGAATTTCTTTATAATTTTTGCCGGCAAGCGCCATCTGCTGCGCGGTGTACTGGCTCATGCCAAGGCCATGCCCACTGCCATGCACCGTCAGATATGTACCGTCCTTCCCTGCGCTCACCTCGAAATTTGCGGAAGGCAGCCCAAGCAGATTGCGAAACTCCTCTCCGGAGATCGTCTCATTCCCAAGGGAAATCTGCAGCACATATCCGGCGCTGTCGCGCGCTGTCACCTGCATCTGCGCCCAGGAATCATCTATCTGAATGGTAGTCTGCGCGTCCGCCGACTTCTCATCTGACGGACAGAGCTTTGAAACGAGATAGGGATAGCTCTCCGACTGAAACACCTCCTGCGCATCCCGCGTGCTCCCGGCGCTGCACGCATGAAAGGACGCCAGGATCGGCTTATCCTCCCATACAAGGACCTGTCCGTCTGTCTCCCGCTGTGCCAGCAGAAATTTTTCCGCGGCGCCCATACGCTCCAGCTCCGTCATGGTCAGGTACGCCTCATTTTCCACCTTTCCGTTCTCTTCGATCTGCCGGTACAGATTCGTCCGGACCGCGATCATTTGTGCCTTTACCGCCTCCGGATCGTATCCGGCAGGAATCTGTGCTGCTGTCGCCCCGATAACATATTCTTCCAGCTCCATCTCCACGATCCCGCTGCTTGTCTTTACCGCAATATAGTCCGTCTCATTTTTTATCGAGCGATAAATTTCACTCATCCGGCTGTCCAGAAGAAGCATCAGCGCGCACGGAAGCACCAGTATCACCAGAATACCGGTTAAAATATATTCTACACGTCTTTTCATAAATGTCTGCTCCGCATTTTCCGGGATAAAAAATCCCTCTCATATTATCCTATGAAAGGGATTGCATTTTTATGTCTAATAATTTTCCGGTTTAATCTGAAAAAATGCTTTTTCATGCCCGCAGACCGGACACCTTTCCGGCGCTTTCCTGCCGAAATGGATAAAACCGCATTTTCTGCACTGCCACATCATGTCCCCGTCCCTGGAGAATACGATTCCTCCCTCCACGTTTGCGAGCAGTCTGCGGTAGCGCTCTTCGTGCTCTTTTTCCACCGCCGCCACCAGTTCAAACTGCCGGGCAATTTCCGTAAAGCCCTCCTCATACGCTTCTACCGCCATACGGCTGTACATCTCGGTCCACTCAAAATTTTCCCCGTTGGCCGCCGCCAGCAGATTTTCCTTCGTACCGTCAATCTCACCTCCGCAAATGTATCGAAACCACTGTTTTGCGTGTGCCATTTCATTTCCCGCAGTCTCCTCAAAAATCGCCGCAATCTGCTGATAGCCATCCTTGCGCGCCTTGTTTGCATAATACGTATACTTGCTGTGCGCCATGCTTTCTCCCGCAAACGCCTCCAGCAGGTTTTTTTCTGTCTTGCTGCCCTTTAGTTCCATAAAAGCGTCCTCCTTTTCTCTTTGCTAAAAAGGATATCCGGATTTTAAAAACTTATGCAAATCCCCCGGCCGCTGCTTTATATAAATATTTAGCACGGCAACTTATGCATCCTCCTTATGTGTTCCTATGTAATTCAGAATCCCGCTGCACACTGCCTCCGCCACTGTCTCCTGGTATGCGTCCGTCACCAGCTTTTCCGCTTCCTCCGGGTTGCTCAAAAAGCCGCACTCCACGATCACCGTCGGACTTTTCGTCTTTCGCAGCAGATAATAGCTGTCATTTGCCTTAATTTCCCGCGGCCGCTCAATTTCCAGCATCTCATTTAAGGCTTCCTGCAATGCGGCGGCAAGCTCCTTTCCCTGCGCAGAGCTTTCATAAAAAAATACCTGCGGTCCCTTTACCGAGCTTTCCGTATAGCTGTTCTGATGGATGCTGACAGCAAGAAACGGCTCCAGTTCATCGATCGCCGCACAGCGCCGCTTCATATCCTGCTGTTTTTTATTCGCCTCTCCCTCATCGTAAAGACCACTGTCCTCCTCCCGCGTAAGCACCGCCGTAATGCCGTTTTCTTCAAGCCGGGCGGCAAGCTTTTTTGCGATAGAAAGATTAACCTCCTTCTCCAGCGCACCGTTTACACCGACCTTCCCCGAATCAATTCCGCCGTGACCGGCGTCTACGACCACAGTGATTTTGTCGTAAACCACAGTGCCCAATTCCTGCTTCACCACGCCGGATGCCGCATCGCTGCCAGTTTCTGACCGCACACCGCCGGATGCCGTGATGCCGGCTCCAAGCCTGCCGGCATAAAATGCGCATACCAGAATCAGCGCCGTCATTACCAGCTCCAGTATTTTTTTATTTTTATTCATACAAATACCCCTGCCGTATACTTTATTACAAGTATATGCGGCAGGGGCAGTAAGTTTGCCAACCTACTCAGCCATGCGTCAGATCAGCTTACATACTTCAGAATGATATCCCAGACGGAATCGGTCTCCAGTCCGAGCCTCCATCCGGCAACTCCGGCAAGCCCATAATCCTTCACCAGCCTCATCTTTTCCTCAATAGATTTGTCATCCTCCAGCCAGATCTGATAAAGCGAACCGTCGTCGCCTTCAAACTGCGCATAATTCTGACCGGTCGTCTCATCCCAGGAAGCTTCCACATTGTTGTTTTCCAGAACCTGCTGGCCGCCCTCCATACCATATACCTCGCTGGTAACGGTAGCGGTGCCGTCCGCGTTTGTCTTTGTATTCCAGAGCCTCGTATAAAACGGGATCGCGCTGATCAGCTTCTCTGCCGGAACATCCTTTCGCATGTCGAGAATGCCCTGGTTTTCAAAGGCGAGACTTGCCACGGAGCCTGCCTCCTCCGAGCCGTCGTAATGCTCGTCGTAGCCCATCACGATAACGTAATCGCAGACAGTCCCAAGTTCGGCCCGGTTATAATGCTCATTAAACGACATCGGCACCGGCACATCCACGGAAAGCACCAGACCGTTCTTGCGGCATTTTACAGACAGCTCGCGGATAAACTGGATGTATCCGTCTGCAGCCTCCTCCGGAATACTTTCAAAATCTACATTAATGCCGTCAAAGCCGTACTCGATCGCAGACGCGATCAGCGAATTCTCCATCTTCGTGCGTGATTCCGTAGATTTCAGCACCGTCGTCGTGTCGATCTCAGAGCTGAAATTGTCAACAAGCGCCCACACCTCCATATCATTGCGGTGCGCAGTGTCCACATAATCCGCGTCGGCAAGGCTGCTTAAGGTTCCATCGTTTGATACGATGGAAAACCATGTCGGCGAAATGGTATTGACGCCCTTTATCGAAGCAATATCGTAAATAATATTGTAGTTCGCGTCCGTATTGCTTATCACATGCCATACCAGATTAATCTTGTAGTCCTTGGCCACACTGGTGTACTCCGGCTCCTCAAACTCCCGCTGCACCGTCTCGGTGCGCTCATCCACAAGCCTGTCGTTTTTGATATAGCCGAAATATCCGTCCTGCGTCAGCACACCTGTCCAGTCCTCCATCGGTTCTATCACCGTGACGACCTCATTCTTCTCAAGCTCCCGCAGGATCGGGCTCTTGATGCCTCCCTGATAGCGCAGCTTTCCTTTTTTGCGGATCGTCGCCAGCGTCTTTTCGCCCCATTCGTTTGTGATGACGATGCGCTCCGGGTCGTGGAACAGCTCGTACTCCAGGTTTGTATACCTCTGGACAAAATCGAGCGCCAGATACGTTTTCGTGCCGTCAACCTTTACGATATCATAAGGCAGTGTCTCGGATTTTCCGGGGGCAGTGTATTTCTGTCCATTCGCCGGGATCTCGATAATATCGGTGGGCGTGGTGTACAGCATCAGATTTGCCTCGGAATCCCAGTAAAAGCGATCGTTTAACTGCTCTTTTACTGCCTGAAAGTCCACATAGCAGACGTCGTCCGATACCATTCCTTTGTATTCAGAAATTTCCCTCCCTATTACAATAGCCGCCTCATCCTCCGAGGACAGGCCAAAATACGCTTTTCCATCCATCACTTCCGATGTCGGGGTGTACTTCTTCACCAGATTTGTTATAAAGACGATTGCTGCCACAACCACCACCAGAACCACGGCAGCCAGCAGCGGTGCCGCTTTCTTTTTCATACATTGCACCTCCCAGGTAGTATACTCTGAATACAGTATATCATACCTTACTGCTTACTTCTAACAGTTTTCGACTTTTTCAGAAAATATTCACATTTATTTAAGTTTTTTGCACAAGGGGACTGTACTGTCTGTTGATTATCTTTTCTGATACGGTCAAATCCTATCCCGCATACATGATTCTGACGATCCACATAGTAATCACGCATATAATTTGTTCTCTCGCAAAGGCAGCTTGCGATCTGATAGGAAGTGCTTGGCTCTCCATCCAGCCAGAGCTGGATACCTGCTTCCTGATACTTTTTCAGCTCCCGGTACAGTCTGCTGTTTTTCACCTGCCTGCTTCTGGACAGATGCGCCTGACTGATTGTTCCTTTTTTCTGTTCGATGGTACTCACTCACTTTCCGTTTTCTTTTGCCGGTTCCTTCCATATGGTGCATTCGTGATATATTTCCGCGCAAAAAGAAAACTTTTGCTCCAGAGAAGATTTGTTGTTACTGTGAACGGAGTGACCAGTAACGATTTGTTTCCCTCCTTCCATGTGTTATTTTGTCTTTGTCTCTTCTCTTATTGGTTATTATATATAATTTGTGTTATTTTTGCAAGTATTTTTTGCATTTTTAATTTATAATTTTTTAATACCACAAACCATGCTTTTCCTTTGCATTTTCCAGCAAAGTAGGTTATACTGTGTTTGTAAATACGTATTTTGATTTAGTGAGGAGTGGTTTTATGAAACTGGAAAAGCTTAACGACAACCAGATACGCTGCACACTCACGCGCGAGGATCTGGCGTCGCGCCATCTGAATTTGCTTGAGCTTGTCTACGGCGGTGAAAAGGCAAAATCGCTGTTCCGCGAGATGATGCAGCAGGCTGCTTATGAATTTGGTTTTGAAGCGAACGACATTCCTATTATGATAGAAGCAATTCCCATGTCTTCGGAATCTCTGATTTTGATCATCACCAAAGTGGAGGATCCGGATGAGCTGGATACCCGCTTTGCAAAGTTCGCTCCCGGCGGCGATGCGCCCGATGCGGAAAGCACCTTCTCTGGTCTGAAGATGGAGGGAGCGGACGATATTCTGAATCTGGTCCGCAAGCTTCGTGAGGCACATAAAAATATGCTGCAGAAGACAGCGGAAAGCGGGCAGCAGGCGGAAGCTCCTGCCGAAGATACCGAGCTGGCGGCGGACATCACCCGGCTTTACTGCTTTTGCTCTCTGGATGACGTTATTCACGCAGCCCACGCGCTCGGCGGCAGCTACCATGGAGAAAATTCGCTGTACAAACACCCGGAAACATCGGAATACTACCTGTTTCTCGACAGTTCTTCGCATACGCCGGAGGAATTCAACCGCATCTGCAATACGCTGTCGGAGTATGGCGCGAGCGTCAGATTTTCCGAGGGCGCTATGGGATACCTGTCCGAACACGGTGTCTCTATCATACTGAAGGAAGCCGTGCAGCGGCTGGCTGATATTTAAACCCCTGCAGGACCTGCCCCTGGCA
>CAJKKX010000162.1 GCA_905200565.1 uncultured Lachnospiraceae bacterium | reverse complement strand
CGCTGTATCCGGTTTTCTGGTCGGAGGAAACGGGAGTATCCATAAAGGGAGAAGCATCCGGGAGGGAGGCGGAGGTAAGCCTGCTTCACGTTATGGGAAATGCCGGCATTCTCTTTCCGTCCGGAAACTGTCTGGGGACGGAGGATGAAAAGGGATGCCTCCTTGACCGGGAGACGGCGGAGGAACTGTTTGGATTTGGAAACGTGATTGGCCAGCAGATTCTTTATGGGAATCGGGCATATGTCATACGGGGGATTCTGGAAGAGGAAGAGCATCTGATGGTCATTCAGACTTTGGAAACAGAAGAGCAGGTTTTTTTGGCGGTAACGGTGAAAGACCGTCAAAGGCAGCCGGGGGAAATTGTACGGATTCTGGAGGGAAAGTATGGAATCAGCGGGGATACGGAAGAGTGGGCGCTTTTCTACGGCATGGCAAAAGCAGCGCTTCTTCTCTTTCCGCTGGCAGTTTCCCTATGGCTCCTGGTGTGGATATACAGCAGACAAAAGGCGGCGGTGCGAAAAGGGGAAAAGCTTTTCTGGCGGTGTTGTTTTGACATATGCCTGCTGGGAATCTGCGTGGGAGCGGCGATGCAGATACAGATTCCGCAGGATATGATACCCTCCACCTGGTCAGATTTCGGATTCTGGTCGGGACTGTGGAAGAAAAAAACAGAGGCGTTGTCTTTTCTTATGGAAATGAAAAAAACATCCTTTCAGGGAAGCATTCAGAGGGCTTTTTTCGAAAGTGTCCTGATGGGAATCTTTTCCCTGCTGTTGTTTTTCCTTGCGGCATTCTGGGTTCATATGGATGTGGGAATTAAAAAAAACGAATAAGAAAGCGAAGGGGCTGTCTGCGGCAGCCCCTTCGCTGATTTCAGAAAGAAAGAATTTTAAGAAGCAGCAGGAAGTTTGCAGGTCTTTGGCTTTACTTTGAAGGACTTTTTGATACTTCCGACTGTCTTGTCAAACGCCTGATAGTGTCTGGCACATTTTTTGCTCTCCGTGTTGAACTGTACATCCGTGGGGAGGGTAAGATAGTATACGGTATTTCCATTTCTCTTTAAGAAGGAGTAATTGGGAAGATACGTTTTTCGTTTTTCATATTCCTTTATGCTGCACCATTCAACGGAGAAAACGCGGCCGTACCAGCCGGTGCGGTAACTGCTTTTGGCATGAAAAGAAATGGAATCGTCGTTTGTAAGGATGACATAGCCGTATTTTTTCCAGACCTTTGGAAGTGTGAGGCGGATGTCCTGATAGGAAACGGAGGTTCCTTTTTTTGTGGTTTTCAGCTTCAGGTCAGGATTTTTTGACGGCATGACGACCAGATGACAGGAAATGTTGGTATTTCCGTTGGAAACATAGATGTCATCAATTCCGGCACGTACGGCGGTTACCTTTATTTTTGACTGGCTGAGAACCTCATAAGAAAAGACGCTGGTCTCCGGATCGTGGTACATGATTTCTGGCGTCGTGTAAGAGTTGCGTAAGGTCAGGGTTTTCGTTTGCCCTTCTTTGAGAACGACGGTCTTTTTCGTGAATTGTCTGTCTGCGGCATGTGTAGTCAGTACAGAACCCAGAAAGAGAAAAAGAACACAGGTAAAAAAATATAGTTTTTTAAAATTTTTCATAGAAAGTCCTCCTTTTTGTATGATTTCTGTGTAAATTTGTGTAACTATTCAGAACAGGTCGAAGCACTTGCTGCTGAGACTGTGAAAACATTATTTTTATTATAGCGTATATTTTTGAAAAATGAAACAGGAGAATGTCTGCATTAGAGGAGATTAAGAAGTAAAAATTTTCTCTTTTTTGAAAAGAAAAGTTCTGTGCAGAAAGAAAAGGAAGCGTTATAATAAAGTTGTGAGGAATATGGAAAGCGCTGGTTTTTGTGCGTGCAGAGAAGAAAGGAGAGATTAAGGTTATGAAAACAGGAAAACTTCTGATGGCGGTGATAGTTGGACTTTTACTGACCGGATGTGGAAAGGAAAAGATGCCCTCCCATGATGTACAGACGGAAAAGGAAAGCATGAGCCTGACGGAAATGGCAGGAGAATCCGAAGCGACGGAGACAGAGCAGTTGACGAAAATGTCGGAAACGGAAGCGCTGGCAGAGGCGCCGGATTACAGGGAGGCATACAGTGAAGTCGTGAAGCAGTATTTCTATGAGTGCGGGGATTATAACTGGCAGTATGGCCTGGATTATGCAGATGGAATGGCAAAAGCAGTGCGGGAACAGACGCCGTATGCAGTCACAGATATTACAGGGGATGACGTACCGGAGCTGTTTATGATGTGCCGGAACAGGGATAATACCTATTGTGCGAACCTGAATATTTATACGCTCGGAGAGGATGGCAGGGCAAAACAGATCTATTCGAGGGAATGGGACGTTCAGGCGGCCGGTGGCTCCGTTTATTACCTGTTTAAAGGGATGGATGACGTCTGCTATGGATACTATAGCATTGCGGATGAAAGTGAGGATGCGTATTACTGTAGTTTTGATTGTGACAAAGATGGAAATCTGCAAACCAGTAAGCTGCTGACTCTGTACGAATATCCCAATGAGGATTATACTGACAGGATTGGCGAGTATACTGCAAATGGAAAGAATGTGTCAAAAGAAGAGTATGACGCCCAGGCGAAACAACTCGTTGATGGGATGAAGCAAATGATCTTATATAATGATAATTACGGACCGGAACTGCTCGTAAATAAGCTGGACACGGTGGAGTGCATAAGCATGACCCAGGGAGCGATTATGCGTCATCTGCTGGTTACAGAGCCTTCCGGCGCACAGACGCTTCCTTTCTCCGGGTCTCTCACTCTGGGATTTTCGAGCGGTGCAGGCGCATGGGGGACAGAGCTTACTTTGTATCCGGACGGCACATTTACAGGAGCGTATCATGACAGCAACATGGGGGAAAGTGGAGAAGGATACCAGGCTACGGTTTATGTCAGTGAGTTCGCGGGAAAGTTTACGGATATTCAGAAGAAAGATGATAACACATACACGATGAAACTGGAGCATTGCAATACAGAAAAACCTGCGGGGGAAGAATGGATCGACGGGGATCAGGTAAGGTACGTCGCATCCGAGCCTTATGGGATAGAGGGCGGAACGACATTTGAGTTTTACCTTCCGGACGCGCCGGTAGCATCTCTTTCGGAAGAATATGTTTCATGGATTTTCGGACTGTCGCAGAAAACCGCATTGCCGATGTTTGGACTCTATAATGTAGAGGCGCAGAGTGGATTTTCCGGGTATTAGAAGACAGCGGCTCTTGACATTTCCCGGATTTTGAAATAGACTATCTGAGAGAGAAGATGACGAAGAAGAGGATTAGTACATCCGGTGAAGCCCTCAGAGAGGAAATCACTGGTGCGAGATTTCTGACGGAAGCGGATGGAACCTGCCTCGGAGTCCCGTATGAAAATACGGCGTTAGCCGGCGTTAACGGCAGAAGAGAGAGCAGCGAAAGGAAGCTGTTAATTAGGGTGGTACCGCCGATGACTTTATGGCCTCGGTCCCTATGCACAAGCATGAGGGCTGGGGCCTTTGTGTATGAAAAAAGGAAAAGGAGAAAAGGAAATGGCAAACGACAGGAAACTTGTGGAAGCGATTACTTCTATGGAAGAAGATTTTGCACAGTGGTACACGGATGTGGTGAAGAAAGCGGAGCTGATTGATTACACTAGTGTAAAGGGATGTATGGTGATCAAGCCGGCAGGCTATGCAATCTGGGAAAATATTCAGCGTGAGCTGGACCTCAGATTTAAGGAGACGGGCGTACAGAATGTATACCTTCCGATGTTTATTCCGGAGAGCCTGCTCCAAAAGGAGAAAGATCATGTGGAAGGCTTCGCGCCGGAAGTCGCATGGGTGACGCACGGGGGACTGGAGCCGCTTCAGGAAAGGCTCTGTGTAAGACCGACTTCTGAGACGTTGTTCTGTGATTTTTATGCAAATGACATCCACTCTTACCGGGATCTGCCGAAGGTGTACAATCAGTGGTGTTCTGTGGTTCGCTGGGAAAAGACGACGAGGCCGTTTCTTCGTTCCAGGGAATTTCTGTGGCAGGAAGGGCACACCGCTCACGCGACGGCAGAGGAAGCGGAAGAGAGAACGGTGCAGATGTTAAACGTCTATGCGGATTTCTGTGAAGAAGTGCTGGCAATCCCGGTGGTAAAGGGAAGAAAAACGGACAAAGAGAAATTTGCGGGAGCGGAAGCTACCTATACGATAGAATCTTTGATGCACGACGGAAAGGCGCTTCAGTCGGGAACCAGCCATAACTTCGGAGACGGATTTGCCAAAGCGTTTGGCATCCAGTTCGCAGATAAGGATAATAAGCTGAAATATGTCCATCAGACCTCATGGGGCATGACGACCCGTATGATTGGCGCGATCATCATGGTGCACGGCGATGACAACGGTCTGGTGCTTCCTCCGAGAATCGCACCCACACAGGTCGTTATCGTTCCAATCCAGCAGAAAAAAGAGGGCGTGCTGGATAAGGCGAACGAGGTAGCGGAAGCGCTGCACGCGGCAGGTATCCGTACCAGACTGGATGATTCGGATAAGAGTCCGGGATGGAAGTTCTCGGAGCAGGAAATGAGAGGCTTCCCGCTGCGTGTGGAGCTGGGGCCGAAAGATATTGCCGCAGGACAGGCAGTCATCGTCCGCCGCGATACCAGAGAAAAGATCGTGACGCCGATCGATGAGCTGGCGGCAAAGGTTCCGGAGGTTCTCGATCTGATGCAGAAGGAAATGCTGGAGCGGGCAAGAGCGCACAGAGATGCGCATACCTATGTGGCGAAAAATCTGGAAGAGATGAAAGACCTTGCGGAAAACAAACCGGGCTTTATCAAAGCGATGTGGTGCGGATGCCAGGAATGTGAGGACGCAATGAAGGAAGAAGTGGGCGTGACCTCACGCTGCATCCCGTTTGAGCAGGAAGAATTCGCAGATACGTGCGTATATTGCGGAAAGCCTGCCAAGAAGATGGTATATTGGGGAAAAGCATATTAAAAGCAGGTTTTCTATAGAGGAGATGGACAGCATGAATATTGACAGAACACTTTATACGGGCCGTCCGGACACCGCCGGCCGTCTGCCAAAGGAGATGGCGGTCTATGATCTGCTGGAAAAGCTTGGGATTCCGTATGTAAGGGTAGATCATGAGGTGGCGCCTACGATCGAGGCGTGCCGGGAGATTGACGCGCTTCTGGGTGTGGAAATGTGTAAGAATCTGTTCCTGTGCAACCGGCAGAAAACAGACTTTTACCTTCTTCTGATGCCGGGTGAAAAATCCTTTCGGACGAAGGAGCTTTCCGCCCAGATCGGAAGCGCCAGGCTGTCCTTTGCGGGAGAGGCGTTTCTGGAGGAATTTATGAATCTGACGCCCGGCTCCGTGACGGTTCTGGGGCTGATGAATGACGAAAATCACAGGGTACGCCTGCTGATCGACCGGGAGATTCTGGAATCGGAGTATCTGGGGTGCCATCCCTGCATCAATACCTCCAGCCTGAAGATACGAACCCAGGATCTGCTGGAGAAGTTTCTTCCATATATAGGGTGTGAATATATAGCAGTTTCTCTGTAACAGTGAAGCCTGAACTGTTACGTTTGCCTTTAATTTTGGGCAAAAGAGGTATTGACAAAGAAAATAATCCAGCGTATTATTATTTCCAAGATTTCAGAAGAAATCCGGGAAAATGCGTGGAACGCGTAAATTTAAGAAGGAGGAAAAGTATTATGAAGAAATTTAAACAGGCGGCAGCGCTTGTTGCAGCAGCGTCTATGGTAGTGGCAGCGCTGGCAGGATGCGGCAGCAAGGATGCTGAGACGAACGCAGCAAGTGACGGAACACAGGCAGCAGCTTCTACAGAAGGTGCATTTAAGATT
>CAJKKX010000161.1 GCA_905200565.1 uncultured Lachnospiraceae bacterium | reverse complement strand
GAGAGCAGCGTCCCTGGAGGCGGCGGCAGAGGTGGAATCCCTGCATAAAACGATTTATCAGGGGGACGGAAATGCGATTTCCCTGATGGACAGGCTGGAAGATCAGAGAAATCCAAATGAGGAGCTTTTAAATCATATGGTTTTAAACGAGCTGCTCAAGGGCTTGCCGCAGGAGGAGCGGACACTGATTCGAATGCGGTATTTTGAGGAAAAGACACAGACGGAAGTGGCAAAGGCGCTGGGAATGTCCCAGGTACAGGTATCAAGATATGAAAAGAAAATATTGAAAAAGCTGCGGGGGAGGATTTCATGATTCCTCCGCATTTTTATGTTTGACATCTGGAATATTTTCAGAAAAGGAGGGAGATAATAGCAGAGAAAAGAAGAGCTGCAAAGGCAGCAAAGAGATGGAGGAACGAAATCATGGATAAGAGAAAAATCATCACCTGTTTTACGGTTTTCGTATTGATTGTGGCGCTTGCGGGGATTTTTTATTATATTTCTTATGTCAATGGAAGCAGTACGGCAAAGAAAGGGACGCTCGTTCGAACATTTTCCCAGAAAGTAGATGAGTGCCGCATATGACGAATGATACTCTGTATTTGAAAATAGATCAAAATGTCCAGGTACATGATCCGCATGTGACGCTGGGCGGTATTGCACAGCTTTCGTGCAGCAATAAGGACATTGAGAACAGGGTCAGGACACTGAAAATCCAGGATGCCACAAATGGAAAACCAGGGCGCCATGCCATGTCTGTTATGGAAGTGATTGGCGTCATTCAGAAAGAGTATCCAAGCCTTGAGGTCAATAATATCGGAGAAGCAGATTTTATCATTACTTACGAGAAACCGGAAAAAAAGAGTGAGACATGGAGCTGGATCAAGACGGTGGGAGTCTGCATTCTGGCGTTTTTCGGGGCTGCGTTTACGATTATGACATTTAATAACGATGTGGATATTCCAAAACTTTTTGGGCAGCTTTTTTATCATTTTACCGGACGGCAGTCGGATGGATTCACCATTCTGGAATTTTCCTATTCGCTGGGCGTGGGGCTTGGAATCCTGCTCTATTTTAATCATTTTATGGGAAGAAAGCTCACGTCAGATCCAACGCCGATGGAAGTGGAAATGCGTCTGTATGAAGATGAGATTAACAAGACGCTGCTTGAGGCGAGCAGCAGAGACCCGAAGAAGAAAGTCAAAAATAAGGCTGACAAATCATAGGTGCAGGGGACGGAGACGATGGGAATACAGTTTTTACTTGGAATCATTGGACTGAGCAGCGGTTTTATCGTAGCAGGAGGGGTGATCGCACTCAGTGTCGGTCTGGGAATTTTCACAAGGTATACGGGAATCACGCATACCGCAAAGAGAATCCGGTTGTATGAGACGGCGATTCTGCTTGGGGGCGTTATGGGAAATCTTATGACGGTTTATGATATCAGTGTTCCTCTTGGGGGGATCGGCCTGGCGGTTATGGGGATATTTTTTGGGATTTTTGTGGGAAGCTGGATTCTGGCTCTGGCAGAAATCGTAAACATCTTCCCGGTATTTTTCAGGCGTATGAGTGTGACAAAAGGACTGAGCCTGGTGATTATTGCAGTCGCAGCGGGAAAGACGCTGGGAAGTGTGCTTCATTTTTATATGAGGTGGTAGTCAAAAATAGAAAAATATAGAAAGGTTTGATTCAATTATGCCAGATGTCTTAAAAGAACAGAAAAATCAAAAATACAATGAGTACGTAAAACAGGTGACGCCCACGCATAGTCTGCCTGCAAACATGGCAAAGGCATTTCTTATGGGCGGAATCATTTGTGTCATCGGGCAGGCAATCTTAAATATCTGCATTAATATAGGAATGGACAAGGATGCGGCGGGAAGCTGGTGTTCCCTGCTTCTGGTGCTGGCGAGCGTTATCCTTACAGGCTTTGGGATCTATCCAAAGCTTGCCAAGTTCGGAGGGGCCGGGACGCTGGTGCCGATTACCGGGTTTGCGAATTCTGTGGCGGCTCCGGCGATTGAGTTCCAGAAGGAAGGGCAGGTATTTGGAATTGGGTGTAAGATTTTCACGATTGCCGGCCCGGTAATTTTGTATGGGATTTTTGCAAGCTGGGCGCTGGGGCTGATTTATTGGATTTTGAAATTGATAGGAATCTGTTAGAAGGAGGGATTGCGTATGGATGGAAAAGAAGATAACCGTTATGAAATGCCTATGGGCTTAAGCTTCCAGCTTGGGGCGAACCCAAAAGCGATGGATGTGTATGCCAAATTGAACGATGAGGAAAAACGCCGGGTGGTAGAGGCGGCAAGGAATGTTACCACCAAATCGGAAATGCACCAGATTGTGACAGGGCTGGAGCAGAGATTCTTCTGATCGTACCTGTCCCTGCCTCAAAGATATTTGAATGTATGAAATATATGTAATAAATATATTTGATTTGTTACTTGACTTTAAAATTTCTGCGTGTTAATATAAAAAAATAGTTTTATCTGTACAGCGTAAGTCCAGACGTGGATTTACGCTTTTTCATGCGTTGTACAAGATAAGAAATTTGTGTAGAAGGAGGAGCAAGCGAAAATGTTAAAAGAACTTTCAAAATCCATCCGGGAATTCAAAGCCGCATCCATCAAGGCGCCGGTTTTCGTATCCCTGGAGGTCGTGCTGGAATGTATGATTCCGTTCGTTATTGCACGGTTGGTCAATGAGATCAAGGCAGGATGTGGAATGGAAGTGATTGTGAAGTATGGGCTGGCGCTGCTTGTAATGGCAGGTTTGTCACTGGCATGTGGAGCGGCGGCGGGTTCTTTTGCAGCGACCGCGTCCAGTGGTTTTGCAAGAAACCTTCGGAAAGACATGTACTATCAGATTCAGAACTATTCATTTGAAAATATTGACAAATTCTCCACATCTTCTCTGGTGACAAGGCTGACGACGGATATTACCAATGTGCAGCAGGCGTACATGATGATTGTAAGAATTGCGATCCGCTGCCCGTTGATGCTGATTTTTGCACTTGCGATGGCATTTATCATGGGAGGGAAAATGGCCGTTATTTTCGCACTGGTAGTACCGGTGCTCGGCATCGGGCTTTTTTTGGTGGCGAAGTCTGTGATGCCTTTGTTTCGGAAGGGATTTAAGATGTACGATAACCTGAACAGCTCTATTCAGGAAAATGTAAAGGGAATGAGAGTTGTCAAGTCTTTTGTGCGTGAAGATTATGAGAAGCAGAAGTTTGGCCGGGCTGCGGAGGATGTGTGCGCCCAGTTTACAAAGGCGGAGCGTATTCTTGCATTTAATAATCCGCTGATGCAGTTCTGTCTGTACACGGTTATGGTATTTGTGCTGTCTTTCGGTTCTTATACGATTATCACTACGAAGGGTCTGGCTCTGGACGTTGGACAGTTTTCTGCCCTGCTGACTTATAATTTCCAGATTCTCAGCAGTCTGATGATGCTGTCTATGGTATTCGTAATGATTACGATGGCAAATGAATCGGCACAGCGTATTGTGGAGGTGCTTCGGGAAGAAAGCACTATGAAGAGCCCGGAGAATCCGGTGCGGGAAGTAAAAGACGGCTCCATAGATTTCGACGGGGTAAGTTTTAAATATTCTGCGAAAGCGCATAAAATGGCGCTGGCTGATATTGATCTGCATATCCGCTCCGGTGAGACGATCGGAATCATAGGCGGAACCGGTTCTTCTAAGTCCTCATTGATTCAACTGATCTCCAGGCTTTACGACGCCACAGAAGGAACCGTAAAGGTCGGAGGCGTCGATGTAAGGGACTATGACCTGGAAACGCTGAGAAACCAGGTGGCGGTGGTCTTGCAGAAAAATGTACTGTTTTCCGGAACAATCAAAGAAAACCTGCGGTGGGGAAATAAAGAAGCGACAGAGGAGGAGCTTGCAGAAGCATGTATGCTGGCGCAGGCAGATGAGTTCATCCGCCAGTTCCCGGAAGGATATGATACTTATATTGAACAGGGAGGCGCAAATGTTTCCGGCGGTCAGAAGCAGCGTCTTTGCATTGCGAGAGCGCTTTTGAAGAAACCGAAGATTTTGATTCTGGACGATTCCACGAGCGCGGTGGATACAAAAACAGATGCGATGATTCGCCAGGCATTTAGAACGTATATTCCGGAGACGACAAAGATCATCATTGCACAGCGTGTAGCTTCCGTGCAGGATGCAGACCGGATCATCGTCATGGACGGCGGCAGGATTCAGGCGTTGGGCAGCCACGAGGAGCTTCTGGAGAAGAGCAGTATTTACCGGGAAGTTTACACATCTCAGAACAGAGGGGGTGATTCGGATGAAGAATAAAAAGCAGGGAGTTTTGAAACGTGTAATCAAGACGCTGTTTGAATTTTATCCGGTTCTGATGCCGTTGATCGTGATATGCGTCCTGCTGAATGCAATCGTCAGTTCGATTCCGTCTGTTTTTATGCAGAACATCATTGCGCTGGTAGAGCAGAACTGGCAGAATGGCGACTGGTCAATGGTTTCCGGGCAGATTTTGAAGTTTGTAGGTATTCTGGCAGCGCTATATCTCTGCTCGCTGGCGGCGGGCGTGGCGTATACGCAGATGATGGCAGTAGTGGCGCAGGGTACTTTAAAGAAACTGCGGGAGAAGATGTTTAACGGAATGCAGAATCTTCCGATCAAGTATTTTGATACCCATAATCATGGGGATATCATGAGCTATTATACGAATGATATTGATACCCTGCGGCAGATGATTTCACAGAGTTTTCCGCATCTGATGATCTCCTTTGTTACAGTTCTTACGGTTTTTGGGATTATGGTGTATTATAGTCTGTGGATGACGCTGCTGGTTATTGTTGGAGTGATCTTTATGGTATTCGTGACAAAGAAAGTAGGCGGAAATTCGGCAAAATACTTTGTACGCCAGCAGATTGCCCTGGGAAAGACAGAAGGATTTGTAGAAGAGATGATGAACGGGCAGAAGGTCGTGAAGGTGTTCTGCCATGAGGAAGAAAGCAAGGCGGATTTTGATAAGATCAACGACGAGCTATTTCATGATGCAGAGCAGGCAAATAAGTTTGCGAATATGCTGATGCCGATTCTGGGGAATATCGGAAATGTGCTTTATGTTCTGGTAGCGCTGGCAGGAGGTATGCTGCTTTTGAGCGGCGCGCCCAACGTAAGCATATCCGGCATGGCGCTTAGTATCAGTATCGTGGTGCCTTTCCTGAATATGACGAAGCAGTTCTGCGGGAATATCAGTCAGGTGTCGAATCAGTTGAATGCAGTCATTATGGGTCTGGCAGGCGCACAGCGTATTTTTACGTTGATTGATGAAACGGCCGAGACGGATGAAGGATATGTCACGCTGGTGAATGCAAAGGAAGTGGACGGACAGATTGTGGAGTGCGAGGAACGGACCGGTATGTGGGCGTGGAAGCATCCGCACAGCGCCGACGGGACAGTGACATACACGAAACTTACCGGTGAGGTACAGATGTTTGACGTGGACTTTGGATACGAGCCGAATAAGACGGTGCTGCATAACATCACGCTGTATGCCGAGCCGGGGCAGAAGGTGGCGTTTGTCGGTTCGACCGGAGCCGGAAAGACGACGATTACAAATCTGATCAACCGTTTTTATGACATTGCGGATGGAAAGATTCGTTATGACGGCATCAATATTACGAAGATCAGGAAGGACGATTTAAGGCGTTCTCTGGGAATCGTGCTTCAGGATACCCATTTATTTACCGGTACAATTGCCGACAACATCCGTTACGGCAACCTTTATGCCAGCGATGAGGATGTCATTAAGGCTGCCAAACTGGCTAATGCCGATTCCTTTATCCGACGTCTGCCTGACGGCTATCAAACAATGCTGCACAGCGACGGCGCGAATCTTTCACAAGGTCAGCGTCAGCTTTTGAATATT
>CAJKKX010000160.1 GCA_905200565.1 uncultured Lachnospiraceae bacterium | reverse complement strand
CTGATCGCAATCATTACCATGTTTTTTGTGGGGACCGGAGCGGGTATGGGACGGGGCGTGCTGTCGGCGCCGCTGCTGACCGTAATCTGTTCTCCCACCGCCATGCGCAGGACATTTTTGATATGATTTACGTCACTTCCTGTAATTGTAATCTTCTTTTCTCCGATCTGCTCTCCGGATACAAAAAAATGATACATACGCTCCCTAATTCTTTCTGGCGGTTACCGATACCCATTCGCCCTGGTGCGTTACTTCCAGAACCTCAAGCCCCGCCGCTTTTATTGCATCCACAACTTCCGTTTCCTTTTCATCGATGATACCGGAGGTGATATAAATGCCGCCCTTTTTCATCTGATGGAGAATGACAGGGGTCAGCGGAATCAATACGTCGGCTAAAATATTTGCCGTCACAATATCATACTTTTCGTATCCAACCGCATCCTGCACTTCTCTGTCATCAATAATGTTTCCAATCATCACATCCATTTTCCCGACAGGAATATCATTTGTTTCCAGATTTTCTTTCGCAGCAGAAATCGCGCACGGATCCAGATCGGTTCCTACCGCATGTCCTGCTCCCAGCTTTAACGCCACGATAGAAAGGATACCGCTTCCCGTTCCTACGTCCAGAAGCTCCGTTTCCTCTTTCACATATTTCTTCAACTGGCGCATACAGAGCTGTGTAGTTTCGTGCATTCCTGTCCCGAACGCTGTCCCCGGATCAATATGAATGATCATTTTTGATTCATCCTCCGGCTTTACTTCTTCCCAGGATGGAATAATCAGAATATCATCCACATAAAACTGATGGAAATACTGTTTCCAGTTATTAATCCAGTCCTTATCCTCTGTCTGCGATTCCGTAATCGTACATTCTCCGATATCCATAAAGCTGCGAAGCTCGTCCAGTTCCTCTTTTACCCGTGCAAGCAGCGCATCCTTATCCTCGTCCTCATCCAGATAGAAATTCAGATAGGCGATACCGTCATCCTCCGGCCCCTCCGGCAGAATGTCCACAAACATCTGCTGCTTGTCCTGCTCGGTCAGCGGCACCTTATCCTCAATTTCCACACCTTCCACACCGGCCTCTGCCAGAGTGGAGATCACGATATCCTCCACTGCTGACAATGTCTTTAACGTGAATTTATTCCACTTCATATAATTCCCTCTCTTTACCAACCTTCCTATTCTGCCTTTACTTTCTTCTTCCTTCCATAATATACCAGCAGGATACCGGACGCCAGGAAAATCACGGTAAACGGCAGAACCGGCGACTGGTCTCCTGTCTTTGCCGCCCCCGTCGTGGTAACAGGCGTGCTGCTGCTCGGCATATAGCCTGTACCGTTCACACCGTCCGCCGCCATCTTAAAGTTTACTCTTGAAATAGAAGTGCTTCCGCTGTCCGTCCATGTACCATTGGTATAGGTCTGCTTTTTAAACGTAACCTGGAGAGTATAGGAACCTGCCTGAGGAATCGTGAAAACTCCCTCGTATGGCGGGTTCGTCCATGCGTGTTCCTCGCTGATCTTCCAGGATACCGGCAGATAGCGCACATCCCCCGCTTTCGGGGACGTATTGCTCATCCCTGCTCCCACCGCTGCAAAAGCAAGCCTGGAACCCGTCTTGTAAGTAGTACCCTCTGTCAATCCTGTAATTTTATTTCCATTGGCATCCGTCGCCCCATTCCCATTCTGATTGACATAAAAGGTGCTGTAAGCCAGCACTTCTCCGTCACTCGGCTCATGATTGGAATCTCCGGCAAATCTGGTCCATACCGTATAGGTCTGCCCGGCCTCCAGCCCCGTTCCTTTCAGATTGATCAGTCTGTTTTCCACCGTGTTCTTTTTTCCGAATCTCCAGTTTTCACTCTCTTTATTCTTTGTATACAGGGACGTTTGAAGCCCTTTAATAAAAAGATACTCCTGTCCTTTATAAGTCGTAAGCTGCGGCAGCCATGCCTTTCTGGCGCTGTTATAGACCGTCGTGACACTTGGCGCCTTTAACTCTTCTTTTGTATGTGGATTCGGCGCCTTTTTTATCTTTGCCGCTACTTCTACCTTTTCGGGAAGCTCATAATTCTTTGCAAACTCTTCTTTTACAAATGCCAGATTTGCAACCGTTACGGTTTTTGCCGTTGCCACATTCGCACTGTTAAAAGTAAAGGTCACCCGGTTCTGATCAATCTCCATCTGACCGGCAATGTCCGCCCCTCCCAGAGTAACCGTACCCGTAGCTTTTTTTGTGCCGTCATAAATTTTTTCATCAATCTTTGCATCAACGGTAAGCTTGATCTTTTTTACGGTAAAAGATACCTCGGCAGAGGTCTTATTTCCCTCTTCATCCGTAACCTCTAACACTGCTTTATACTCTCCGGCATCCAAACCCGGCATCGGCTGGATTTTAATTTCTGCTTTCACCCGCCAGTACGCCTGTTCTTCCCGGAACCTTTATATTTCCATAAGTCATGAGCAGAAATTTTCCCTTCTGCTCTCCGGTAATCCCCACGCTTACCGTTTTTTCCTTTTCCGAATAGTTTCTGATAGACACCGGTATGTTATTTACTTCATTCTGAAGATACCCATAATCTGCTGTTGGAATTATGACCGGATCAACGGTAATCCCTTTTGCCTTTAATTCCGCCTGGTCATCTTCCTTCACTGCCCCGCTATATTCCGCCCCGTTTACCTCCACAACTGTCTGTTTTGCCGGAAGATACAGGAATATCTGTTTCTCGTCATTCGTATAAATACCTTTGTTCCCATATGTATAAGACATGCCATCCAATTTCACCGTCAGGCTTTCTACCTGTTCATCTGCCTTTTCCAGCGTCAGTTTTGTCCTGTAAACTTTTTCTGTCCCATCTGCTGTGATTTTGATTTTTTCTCTCTCTGAAGCGGAAACTTTTAAGTCGACGCTTCCGCCGGAAATCTGAACGGATACCGCCTGCTCCTCGTCTCCCGTCACGGAAATTCCGTTTTTCGCCGTAATCGTTCCTTCTTTAATTTTCAGAGTCGCAGGGACATCTTTTTTTACTTCCTTATCTTTCCCATTCTCATCCGTTTCAGGCTCTTTTCTATCCCCTCTGGACATGGAAATATCCTTTCCCGTCCCTTTTCCGCCAAGCGTCAGCTTCCCTTCTCCTCCTATCGTAAGCTCCGTCTCTTTCTCAAGTCTGACCGCAGGGGTATCGTCTCCTTCTGTCTTCAGCTCGTTTCCGCCCGTTACCGTCAGACTCAGCTTTTTTCCTTCCCTGAGCGTCAGAACTGCTCCGGCTGTGCTTTTTAAACATACATTTTCCAGCGTAAGGTTTGCCGCTTCCGCCTCAATGATGATACGTCCCGCATATTCCGTGCCCGGCTCTCCGCTGATTTTTACAGGCTTACTGCTCTTAATGGTAATCACTCCGCTGGCCTCATCAAGCGTATAGTCCTCCCCTTCCGTGCCGCTAATCTGCAAGGCGGCCGCTTCCGCTCTTCTCTCTGTCTGCCCCGGCTGATCCAGAAGCTGTTCCACAGCCCCTGGGGTTTCCGTTCCTTTCGTCTCGCTCTCCGGCTCTTTCGTCTCCGGCTCCTTTGCCTTTGTCTCGCTCTCCGGCTCTTTTGTTTCCGGCTCCTTTGCCTCTGTCCCGCTCTCCGGCTCTTTTGTTTCCGGCTCCTTTGCCTTTGTTTCGCTTTCCGGCTCTTTTGTTTCCGATACCTTCGTTTCAGCCTCCGTATCTTTTGTATTTTCTGTCTGCGCCTCTGTTCCTGCCGCCAGCACAGTGACCGACCCTGTAGACACAATGGTACTGCAAACCAGACCAAAAATCATCAGTTTTCTTATCAGTTTATTCTTCATAAGCTGTCCCCTTTTCTTTCTACACTTAATTCAACACATAGGACTACCGATTTTCTCATATCTTATATATTTTAGTTCCTCCCTGCCCCGGTGTCAACGTTAATTCCCTTAATAAATATTAAGATTTGATTACCTTTCCTGATTTCTTTCCCAAAGCAAAAAGCCGGGGACTTTTCATCCCACGGCCTTCTGCTTAATTATTATCTTCAAATGTCTCTTTCAATTTATCCATAAAGCCTTTCTTCTTTGGCTTTTCCTTCGCTTTCTCTTCATTCAGTTTAAAGCCCAGTGAATTATCACTCTCTGCGTCGAATTTCTTCAGCGCTTCTTTCGCCTCTTCACTTAATTTGGTCGGCACCTGGACTACAAGGGTTACATACTGATCACCCCGCACGGATTTATTGCGCAGCGATGGAACTCCTTTTCCTTTCAAACGTACCTTTGTATCTGTCTGCGTACCGGGTTTGACTGTGTAGATCACATCTCCGTCTACTGTATTGATGCGCACATCGCCGCCCAGCGCCGCCTGGACATCGCTCTCGAGCACATGCAGGGTGGGAGCCACGCTGACCACCGGCGCACTGGCAACGCCGGAGAGCGGCTCTGCTCCCGGGGTGGCGAACATGGCCCGCAGCTCGTGGGTGCTGCCGTCCTCGGTCACCAGGGTCACGCTGATCCCGGCGCCCAGAGGGGCCTGGAAGACCAGAGTCGTGTCGCGGTGCAGAGATTCTTCAAACGGAGTCATATCGCTCATTTTTTCTGTCCATAGTTGATGTCGAGAAGGTCACCCAGAATGTGGTAAGCCCTGGTCTCATGGGCCAGGCGTTTGGAGAAATATTCGTTCATCTCAATCCCCAAGGCCTTCGCGACATTGGGAAGATTGAAAAAGCTCATAAAGTTAGGTCCATAGAGCATTTTAGGGTGTTCTTGTCCCGCGACACGCGCCCATACCTGCCCCTTTGCCATCCAAACAGCTGCGACAGGTACCCGGGTTCGTTCCTTCGTGCCCTTCTTACGAACATTGCGCGTCGAAGATTGCAGAATGTCCCATTTTCCGCCTGGTTGTATGCGCCTTCTTTTGTGCGCTTTGAGAACGCGAACGGAAACGAAGGTCTTTCCCTGAAGGGCACCAAAAGACGAAAGCGGAAGGCTGGCCCGTGCCCGATAGGAAATCACGCCTTTCTGCTTGGAAAGGGAGTTGACCTCCTTCAGTTTCATGGAGTTATCGACCTCATTTTTCTTTGCGTAATAGCGGTCGCGTATCTCCATAGAGATCAGGGAGCGCATATGGCCCAACGTTCTGTTTATGGCGCGCCTGGTTGCTACTTTGAGGCGGTAAGGACCCAAGTCGAATGTTTCGGCCTGATCATTCATCCAATCCCTTGCCGCATCGAGATTCATTTTTAGATCGATCTCAGGCATAGCTGATCTCGCTCTCCAGCATGGCCTGCATGACCTCGGCCCGCTCCTGGGCATGACCACGGACTACGCGCCAGTTGCTGCCCCAGAGGGTCACCCGTTCCTGTCCACGCAGGCGGCGCCCGAGCTCCGTGGTACTGTACGAGATGCGCACCCGCAGGCGGGCATCCTGCTGGCCGATATGGTAGGCCAGCACCCGCAGGGTCTTGCCGTCCTCCGTCTGGAGCTCGCTGAAGCCCTTGTGGCCGCAGGCATCGAAAAATTCCTGTTCCGTCATCAGTCTTCTCCGTCACAGCGCGGTCTATGTTCCTTTTCCAGCAGGGTCACGCGCACGTTGAGATCCTCCATGCCGTCGTAAAATTCCTTGTGGGCCTTGTCGTTGCGTTCGCGGTCCGCATAGAGCGTGGGGCATTCACGCTGACGGGCCAGGATCTGGCGCATCAGTGCGATGAGTTCGCGCAGGCTCAGGCCGACAAAAAGCATCAGGAGGGCCCCCATGGCGGCAGAAACTTCCGCATAGGTCAGAGGTGCGGCCATATCACATCCCCAGGGTAAACAGGCCGGACAGACGCAGGAGCGGCCCCAGGATGAGCTGGGCCACATGCATGGGCCTGTCGGGATCAATGATGGTCAGGGCCAGATCGACAGCGGCCAGCAGCGCGAACAGACACAGCGTCCAGCGCCGGACTCCGTGAGAGACCCGCTTAGGTGAGCCCATGGACG
>CAJKKX010000159.1 GCA_905200565.1 uncultured Lachnospiraceae bacterium | reverse complement strand
TTTCTACAATCGGGAATGCTTTGATCGACTGGAAAATAAAGGATGCGGAGCTGTTTAATATGGCAGCGATCGAGGAAGTCTTTTTCTGTGTATATAATGATACAAAGAAAGAACAATATCAGAATTCCTGCTACGCGGGAAAAATTCTGGAGAAATATAGACGATGCTTTGAAAAAGAGAAGAAAGTGACATACCAGAATTCCCTGATGGCGCATATGCGTTATATGATGGAAATTATAAAGTATGATCGGAACAGAGGGTACTTTGCAGTTGCAAAAATGTTCCGGCTTTTTATGATGGCAATCAGAGGTCTTTTTTTGCCGGTAACGATGCTGAAGGATTTTTTTGGAAAGTATGATTGGCAGCGAAGAAGGATGATCGTAGAGTTTATTGCTATTCTGAAAATCGCCTGGCCCTGTTTCGTATTGCTGTATCCGGGAATTTGGGAATGTACGGTTACACAGAGAACTGCAATGGAATATTTAACAATATATTTCATGGCAGATACGATCACATATCTTCTCATATTAATTCTTCTGGCTGATATCCAGAAACCGTCTGCCAATATAATTCGTTCTCTCATTCTGTTATTTTTGAATTATCTGGAAGTATCCCTGGACAGTGCGGTAATTTGTTATCTGTGTAATAAAGGCGGTGTGACGGTAGCGGACGCAGTTCGTTTTGGATTACTGGATAAGGAAATAAATGCGGTTTCTTTGGAGATGAATGTTTATTTGGATTATGTGAATGCCGGAATGAAGTTTTTCTTTACCACACTGGCTTTTGGATACTTTGCGAATCATTTGCGTCAGAGAAAATTCCGAAGTTGAGTGTATGATGCACACTTTTGAGCATTTTAAGAAACGGGAGGGTGGATAAGAGATATACCGGATCAGATCCCGGAGATTAATTGTTTTTTTGAAGAAGTAGAATAAGGAAAAGCCTTTAAATGCCGAATGCCGGGTGTTTAAAGGCTTCTTTGTTTTTTGGGGAGCTTTATAAGGTCTTATCCTGCCGGCGGCATACTGCTGGCATATGATAAAGAAATCAGGGGATGGTTTGACGATTTTTCAGTTAACAAAAGCTTTATTCAGTGTTACAATACAATATAAGGATACAGACGAGCGGATAGGAAAGGGGGATTGCAGGATGAAAGAAAGGACTGTGAGCAAAGAAAGACGGGAAGAATATAAAAAGCAGGTTTTACAGGAATTTAAAAGCGCGGTTAATTTGTACAGTCTGGAATCCTCGGAGGATTTGATCGGGCTGTTTAATACATTCGGATATTTGCTGATCTGCGGCATCACCGGCGAAGGCGGTATCCGTGAGCTGCGGGAAACAAATTATGCGTCTGCGGAAGAACTGGAAAAAATACAGGCGCGCATTCGTTATGAAGAAACAGAGCGCTGGGCCTATCTGCTGGACGATAACAGGGCGTTGGCAGAGACGGTGCGTAAGATCAGGCAGTATACGATCCCGAATGGCATAACGATTTCTGTCTGGAATAATATAATGGCTGTCCTGCAAACCACTTTGGAATGTTATCAGGAGGTCTGCGATCCGGCATTTCTTTACGAGACTGTGCGGAGCATGTTTGATCTCTGCGTAAACACAAAGACAGATTTGAACCGTTATACGCTTCCGGATTACATTGTGCTCCAGCTTGTAAAATTACTGCAAAGCGAGCCGGCAGGTAATGAAGGAAGAGAAAAGCTGCGGATTTTTGATCCGCAGTATGGCTCCGGAAACATGCTGCTGATGGTGGGGAATTATTTGAAAAATGCGCATCTGTGCGGCTTCGAACAGGATGCGCGGTTTCGCATGTCGGCGCGGATCTTAAGCGTTCTGGCAAATCAGGTGATCGAAACGTGGGACGGAAAATTTCTTGAAAACCGCGAAATCGGATCGTTTGATATCGTGATCACGAATCCGCTGTTCAGCAGCGAGAGCGTGCGGGAAGAGGACAGAGCGTGGTTTGTGCCGGGAGAGCTTGGGCGTGTGCGAGGACGTCACAATCTGTTTCTGGTGAGAAGCATGCAGCTGCTGACAGAAAACGGACAGGCCGTGCTGGTGGTGCCGGACAGCTTTTTGTTTTCTACAAAAGCGGAGACGATGGATGTGCGGCGATGGCTGCTGAATACATATTGTGTGGAAGGGATCATTTCTTTGCCGGCGAAAGTCTTTTATCCAAGTACGATGACGAATGCCAGCGTTTTAATTGTTTCGAATCCGTTTATGCGAGTGGAACGGATAAGCGGAAAGACGCCGTATCTGTTTTTCTATCAGATGAATGTGCAGGAAGACACAGAGCAGACGGATATACAATTAATGGAAATCTGGAATCAGCGAGATTATTATTTTGACAAGTGGCAGCGTCAGATGCAGGCAGACTACAGGAGATTTGGAGGTGTACCGACACCGGAGAAATGGGAACATGAGAACTTCTGGTTTGCGGATATGGAGGTTGTTGCGGGCGAAAAGTGGAGTCTGCTGCCAAAGAACTATAAGCCGGATGGCCGCACAGAGCTTCAGGCGGAGGATCCGCGGGCACTGCTGGAAGAACTGATCCGGGAACAGGAGGGGCTGCTTAAAGAGATGCGTCAGTTTGCAGAGGAGGTTGAGCGGCTATGACAAACTGGCATGAGAGCAGATTAAAAGACGTTGTGCTTTTGTGGGTGAAGGGCGCCACTCCGAAACGCTCGGAGGAAGCCTACTATAGCGGCGACGATGGGATTCCGTGGATAAGAGTCAGCGATCTGAATGAGCCGGTTATTACGAAGGCGCAGCAGTATTTAACCGCCGAAGGCGCAAAGAAGGCAGGACACGAGGTGCCGAAAGGGGCGGTGCTGTTATCCGTGTCGGGAACGATCGGAAAAACGGCGGTTGCGGGGATGGATCTGAGGATAAATCAGGCTGTTCAGGCGATGGTTTTTGATGAGACACAGGTGCTGCCCAAATACGCCTGCTTTTATTTCCAGTTTATCCAGGAGCAGCTTGAGAAAACGGCAAATAAGGTGACAATCCCAAACCTGACAAAGGCGCAGCTTGAAAATACGGTGATCGTTTATCCTGATACAGACGGACAAAAGCGTATTATAGCGCTGTTGGAACGTGCGCAGGATATCGTGGAACGGCAGAAACGAATATGGGCAGAGGTGAAGCATATTTTATTCCAGACACTGCATGACAAATGGAAAAAGAGCTGGAAGGATCTGCCCTGCGCCTGCTTAAAGGAGATGATTGCCGAGCCGCTTCTTGCCGGGCTGTCTGCAGCAAGGGAAGAACATACGGCAGTTCCTTATATCAATACCATTACGCCGGGGATCTGGGGCATACAGAGTGTGGATGAATATCCGCAGACTGCTGTGAAGCCGGATGCGATCGCCGGATATCTGTTGAAAAAAGGAGATCTTTTGCTGCGGCGTTACCGGACGGATGAGTGCGAACCGGCTCTGCTTGCGGAGAGGGATCTTCCGGGGACCGTATGGGGAACAGGCATGTTTCGCGTGCGTGTCAGAGAAGAGAAGCTTTACCCGGAGTTTTTGCTTTTGTGGCTGTACTACAGCTTTCGTTATCTTGAAAATGAGCCGTATCGCGGGAAAACCATGACGGATGCGCGGGCAATGGGAATGATATGGATCCCGACGGTGCCGATGAAAGAGCAGGAAAAAATTGCGGACATTGCGCGGCGGATCTTTTCGATGCAGCGCAGAATGAAAGAAATGGAACAAAAAGCAGAGGCTTATTATCGTGCGATGCTTGCCTACGTATTTTCGGCACATTTGTCTGAAGCATATCGCAGGAGAAAAGAGCCGGACCGGTATTTTGAAATAAAAAGCCCGGATTTTCTTTTAAATTATGAAAGCTCAAAGAGAAGCGAATGGCAGTAATACTTAAACGATAGTGAGTGGGAGCTGCTTACACATCTGTCGGAGTTTCAGCGCGAGCTTCTGCGTATTTGCGGAGAAGCGCAGGAGCCGCTGCCGGTACATGTGATATTTAAGCGTGTGAAAAAGGAGAACAGGGGATATTTTCGCACGCAATCTATTCAGGATGCGATCGCGTCCGTCAAAATACTGGAGGGGCTTGGCATTTTAGCGCGGGCTGTCCCGGAAAAACTGATGCTTGGAGAAGAGGAGATTTCGGACGCCAAAGATAAACCGATCACCATTCAAAAATACGAGTTGGCGAAAGAGGAGGAGAAGACAGATGAAATTGGATTACCTGGCGATTGACGGCTACAAGGGCCTGAAAAAACTGGAAATAAATTTTCAGAAGCAGTCTTCTGCGACGGCGATAGATTTTCTGATCGGAAAAAACGGTTCCGGGAAGTCCAGCGTACTGGAGGCGATCGGGCTGATTTTTACACGAATTATGCAAAACGAGACACCGGGCTTTGCTTTTGAGCTGAAATACAGTATGTCGGACGGGACACAGATACAGGTGCGTCCGCAGACGGAAGCCGGAAAAAGGGGAGAAAACAGTTCCAAATTAGCAGTGATCCTTCAAAAAAACGGCGAAGAGCGTGTGCTTGGGCGGATCCCCAATGAATATCTGCCGGATCGCATTGTATCCTACTGTTCCGGCGCAAATAATTCCATGGAAGAAATTTTTGTGACATCACCGCGGGAAGCACTGATCAGCGATCTGTATGATGAGACAAACCGGCAGGAGGAAGCGGATGCTGAGCTGGTGCGTGAAATTATGAATTACTATGAACGGCTGGATAACAATCCGCGCGTGCTTTCTTTGGACGCGGCAACATCAAAGGTGATTTTGCCGGTGGTGTTCGCTGTTTTTCCGTTCCCGGAACAGGAGCCGCTTTCCTCCATAAAGAAATACAGCCGGTTTCGGCGGATGCTGGCGGACCGGCTGCAGATGAATATGGCGCCGGTTGCGTTTTCCTTTTGCGTGCAGGATGATCTGCTGGAGCAGAGGGCTGATCTGCCGCAGATCGGCATACTGCGCGAGCTTTTGGCGGAGAGAAAACAGCATAAGAAAGCCTGTGCAGATTATATCAGCAATGGCATTTCCACAGAACGTGTTTTGCCGGATGGGAGTCCCGCGACGATTTCAAAAGCGGTTTTTCTGTATCGGACAAAAGGAGACATAAAGGATAGCTTTTATCATCCGGGACTGCAGGAGTTTTTTTCTGGAAATCCGTTTACCCTGATTTCGGTTTTGCTGACGGCGTACCGCCTGGGTGTGATCAGCGAGCTTCATTTTGTATATCAGGATGGAAAAAAACGCGGTCTTTATGAAATGGAAGCCTTAAGTGATGGGGAGCTGATGTGGATTGCGCGCATGGGGCTGGTTCTGCTGGCTCAGAAATATTGCGGTGAGAATACGCTTTTTTTATTTGACGAACCAGACGTCCATTTCAATGACGAGTGGAACCGCGATTTTATCGGACTTCTATATCAGCTTAGCAAGGATACGCATCATGAATTTATAATTGCGACACATTCTACATTGATCTTAACGGACGCATTGTATGAACAGCTTCATTTGTTTGACAATACTTCCGCTGGACGCACGAAGGTAAGTAATATTGAGATTTCAACCTTTGCGGCACAGCGGGATGAAATTTCACGTCAGATATTTAAAACAGAAGCGATAGGCGTACATGCAGAAAAAACGGTTCAGAAGATGATGCGGGAGACAAAAACGGAAAAGATCATTGCCAATATCGAAAAACTTGGGCCTGGCTATCAGCGTTTCCGTATGTATGAGCAGTTGTATGAGCTTCTGGATAAAGAGAAAGAGCTGAGGTAATTGGATGTATTGGGAGATGGATCAAAGCGGTCATGAAAAAGATTTAAAATGTATCAGTGATTATCTGCTTTCTTTTTTTGCCTTTGCAGCAGGAACGGCAAGCACGTCGTTTGTCAAAATGGAATGGCTTGCGTTTGCCGGGGCAGACGGCAAATGGTTGTATGAGCTTTATGAAAAGGATGCGGCAAATGGAGCTGCGATGCGGCAGGCGATCCGGCAGT
>CAJKKX010000158.1 GCA_905200565.1 uncultured Lachnospiraceae bacterium | reverse complement strand
CCGCTTCTACCGCAGCCATCGTTTCGTCTAAGGTCATCATGGTTTCCGCCACGAGAAGATCCACCCCTGCGTTATGCAGGCAGGAAATCTGCTCCTGATACACGGCGTACAGCTCTTCGTAGGGAAGATCGGTTTTTCCTGTCGTGGTCAAATCCCCTGCAACATAGCACCCTTCTTTTACGCAGGATTTTGAAAGATTTACCAGCTCCGAAATCATAGGCTCCATTTCGTTCTCCAGGCCATGTTCCGCCAGCGAAATCCGGTTGGCGGCAAACGTGGGGGCATAGAGGATGCGGGAACCTGCCTCGATATATTTTTTTGAAGATCGATCAGGATATTTTTATGTTCCAGTATCCATTGTTCGGTGCAGACGCCTTTTGGCATTCCGGCTTTCATAAGATTCGAGCCGGTGGCGCCGTCTAAAATCAGAGGCCCCTGGTTGATAAGTTCCTGAAATTCCTGTCTTGTCATGTGTTTGTCCTTTCTGAAATCAGTGGTTAATGAAGAATGATGACGAAACAGGACTCCACCGGAGCCTCCGCAGTATCTGTTCGTCAAACATAAATTAGCATGGAAACGGAGGGATGTCAATGAAGGGAGAGGCCCGCTTTTAAAAGGATCAAAAAAGGGATTGACAAACAGCCTGCTTGGTGATATGGTTAATTACATAAGTAATGAACCAATAAACAAAAGGAGGTGAAAGGGGTTGAATGAAATCCTGAATCAGGAAAAATCCATTTATCTTCAGATAAAAGAGATGATAGAAAATGATATTCTGCGGGATATCCTGCTGGAAAATGAGCGTGTTCCCAGTACAAATGAACTGGCGAAATTTTACTCCATTAATCCGGCTACGGCGGCGAAGGGTATCAACCTTCTGGTCAATGAGGAGATTCTGCAAAAGAAACGGGGGATTGGAATGTTTGTAGCAGAGGGAGCCAAAGAAAAAATCATGGAAAAACGAAAGAGAAATTTTTATGATGATTATGTAAGAAGCCTGTTGGCAGAGGCGGGAAGCCTCGGTATCACAAAACGGGAACTGATCGAGATGATTGAGAGTTCGGAGACGGGAGGAAGATAAGATGAGTCAGTTAATCGGAAAAGGAATTACGAAAACATATGGCGGAAAGGATGTGCTCTGTGATATAAACCTGGAGCTGGAAGAAGGAAAAATTTACGGGATGATCGGGCGGAACGGCGCAGGGAAGACCACGCTGCTTTCTGTTCTGACGGCGCAGAACCCGGCGACAAAAGGAAGCGTGGTTTTTGGTGGAAAGCCGGTATGGGAGAATCCTTCTGTGCTTGAGAATCTGTGCTTTTCCAGAGAACTGAAGGCGACTTCGGGCAATGGAGCAAACACGATGAAAGTGAAAGAATATCTGCGGATTGCGGCTGCGTTTCTGCCGCACTGGGATCAGAAGATGGCAGACCGTCTGATCCGGGAATTTGATCTGGATATAAAGAAACGGATCGGAAAGCTTTCCAAAGGTATGATGTCGATGGTGACGGTGCTTGTGGCGCTGGCGAGCAAGGCCAGGTTTACCTTCCTGGATGAGCCGACCTCCGGCCTGGATGTGGTGGCGAGAGAGAAATTCTATAAAATCCTGATGGAAGAGTATCTGGAGACAGGCAGGACCTTTGTCGTTTCCACACATATCATTGAAGAAGCGGCGGATATTTTTGAAGAAGTCATAATTCTGGATAAAGGGAAGATACTGCTGAAGGAAAATACCCAGGAATTGCTGGAACGGAGCTTTCATGTAAGCGGCCATGAGGAGGAAGTGGCGGCGGCGACTGCCGGGCTGCGGCTTCATCATGAGGAAAAAATAGGGCGAAGCCGCGGAGTGACGGTACTTCTGGAGCCTGGCGAAGAGATTCGAAAGGGATATGAGGTAAGCATCCAGAAGCCTTCCCTGGAAAAAATCTTTGTGGCGCTCTGCGGGGAGGAGGCATAATATGCGTGGGAGAAAAGTAAAGTACTGGGGAAAGCTTCTGCTGCAATATATAGGGATCAGCCTGGCTTCCGCTATGGGGTTGATGATCCTTTTCGGCGGGGGAAACGTGGCGCTTACAGGAAATGGAAGAGAGATCTTGCAGACGGTGTGCGTCCTGTATCCTGTCTATGTGATACTGGTCGGCGTCTTTCTGATGGTAGTCGGTACGATCTCACAATTTCAGTCGTATGTGCCGGTACTGCTTTCCCTGAATGCGACCAGGCGGAGTGTGACGGCGGGCATCTTTCTCAGTACCGGCGGACTGGTTCTGGCGATTGCGGCGGTAGCAGGATTGTTCTGGCTGAGTCCGGCGTCCGAAATGGAGAATGTAGCCGAAGGAATGGCCGTTACGGCCGGAGCGCTCCTGATGTTCGGGGCATTTGGGATGTTTATGGGAGCAGTGGCTGCCAGATGGGGGAGAAAAGGAATTATCGTGACGACAATCGTCGCAGCGCTGATGGGAGGTATCTTCGGCGCAGGGGTGGCGCTTCTCGGCCATCAGACGGTTGCGGAGATTCAGCATTTTCTGATGGATAGGAATACCGCATGGATACTGGTAAGCGGAATCGTCCTGTATGTTCTGGCAGGGGGCGCAGCTATGCTGGCGCTTAGAAAGCTGGAAGTGCGTGCATAACAGGGAGGTGAAAGGAATGTTACAGACAATCAAAAAACAGTTTCAGGTCATGTGGCGTGACTGGGCGTGGTATGTGCTTTTGATTTCCGTGTTCTGGGTGGCGGGATGTATTCTTGGCGTCATTCTGACGGTGAACGAGGCGGAATCGACCTCGTACTTTAGAATTGCGACCTTGATGGGCGGCATGGCGGGAGGAGTTGTGGGAATTCTGACGGCAATCATGCAGATCAGGATTTATTTTGATCTTGAAGTGGCGGCGGGATGTACCAGAGCACGTTTCTTTGTATCTTTTTATATCGTAAATGCAGTGTTAAATGTGATGATCGTTTTGTTTCTTCTGGTTCTTGGCGTGGCAGAAGGGGAAATGTATACCCGGATGTTTCCAGGGCTTGGGGAGGAGATGGATATAACGGCGTGGATTTGGCGTCTGGGAATTCCGGCGGCGTTTGTGATGCCTGCGGTCGGAGGACTTAGCGGGGTTTTGGTGATGCGTTTCGGGCAGAAAGCTTTCTGGGTGCAATGGGCGGTCTGGATGATTCTGTGCATAGGAGGCCCAAGAGTCATAGACGCCGCAGAGGATGCGCCGCAGACGGTTTTTGGCGTGATCGGCAGAGGGGCTTTTCGCCTTTTTCGGGCGGTTCCTGTAAACGGCTGGATACTGGCGGGAACGGGGCTTGGCCTTGTATGCCTTGCGGGAACCTGGCTGATTCTCAGAAAGCAGCAGGTGAAAGGGTAGGAAAAAGCTCTTGTAATGTTTTCGGGATTCATGTAAAATAGGGGACGATTAAGAATCTGACAAGCAGAGGAGGGCGCACGAATGGCAAATGAAATGATGAATCTGGAAGATATGGGAGCGTTTAAGAAGGATATGATCCGTCTGGAAAAGGAATTGATGAAGAATCACAGGATTGATCCGAACCTGTATCTGGAATACGATGTAAAAAGGGGACTGCGTGACGCGACAGGAAAAGGCGTACTTACCGGTCTGACGGAGATTTCAGACGTGTGCGCCTACAGCCTCGAAGGGGGACGTATGATTCCGTCAGAAGGAAGGCTGTATTATCAGGGAGTGAATGTTACGGAGCTGGTAGCCGGATTGCAGGGAAGAAAATTCGGATTTGAAGAAACGATCTATCTTCTTTTGTTCGGGAGGCTTCCGAACAGAAAAGAGCTGGACTGCTTTGTGAATCTGATGTTTGAGCTGGAGACGCTGAGCGGGCGTTTTGTCCGGGATGTGGTGATGAAGGCTTCCAATGCGAACATTATGAATTCCATGCAGCGGTGCATCCTGACCCTTTATACTTACGATCCTGACCCGGAGGATATTTCGCTGGAAAACGTGCTCAGACAGAGCCTGGAACTGATTGCAAAGCTGCCGCTGATCGCAGTCTATTCTTATCACTCCTACCGTCACTTCCGGAAAGATGAGACCCTGTTTATCCGAAACCCGCAGAGAGGGCTTTCTATGGCGGAAAATATGCTGCTGACGCTGCGCCCGGACGGCGTCTACACGGAGCTGGAGGCACAGGTACTGGATATTTCCCTGATACTCCATGCGGAGCACGGCGGCGGAAATAATTCCTCCTTTACGACCCATGTGGTGACGTCGTCAGGCACGGATACTTTTTCAGCGGTGGCGGCTTCCATTGGCTCGCTGAAAGGACCGAGACATGGAGGGGCAAACCTCAAGGTGCAGTACATGTTTGATGATATTAAGGCGAATGTGAATGACTGGACAAACGAGGATGAAGTGGCGTCCTATCTGAAAAAAATCTTAAATAAAGAAGTCTTTGACCATGCCGGGCTGATTTACGGTATGGGACATGCGGTTTATACCCTGTCCGACCCCCGCGAGGTGATTTTGAAAGAGTTTGCCAGAAAGCTGGCGGAGGAAAAGGGAAGAATGGAGGAGTTCGCCCTTTATGAACTGGTAGAACGCCTGGCCGGACGCCTGATTATGGAGCATCGGAAAATGTTTAAAAATGTCTGTGCGAACGTGGATTTCTACAGTGGATTTGTCTATACGATGCTGGGAATCCCGGAGGAACTGTTTACGCCGATCTTTGCGATCGCGCGTATTCCGGGATGGAGCGCACACCGCCTGGAGGAGCTGATGAACGCAGGAAAGATCATCCGTCCCGCATATAAGTATGTGGGCGAGCATGTGGACTTTGTCCCGATGGATGAGCGGGAGTAGGACGGGAAAACACGAAAAAAAGACACGAAAAACAGGTAAAAAAAGTCAATGTCGCTCTTGACATTGACTTTTCTATTTGCTATCATGGAGGATGCACTATTGTGTAGGATTATGCCCATATGGGGTTAGTCTGCCCAAAAGTGCCCAGGAGAATTGTTGCAGTTCCCCAAGTGGAATGTAACGGTGAAACATATCATATTGAGATAGAAAGAACAGGGGTGAAATGTCAATGGAGAAAAACAGAATCCGTCCAATCAAAAGCGGCAAAAGCTTCCGTATGAGCTACTCAAGGCAGAAAGAAGTGCTTGAGATGCCGAACCTTATCGAGGTTCAGAAGGATTCCTACCAGTGGTTTCTGGATGAGGGCCTGAAAGAAGTTTTTGATGATATATCTCCGATTACAGATTACAGTGGAAAGCTTAGTCTGGAATTCGTGGATTTTACTTTGTGTGAAGACGATGTAAAGTATTCAATCGAAGAATGCAAAGAGCGCGACGCAACCTTCGCGGCTCCTTTAAAAGTAAGAGTGCGACTCCATAACAAAGAAAATGACGAAATCAACGAGCATGAGATCTTTATGGGTGATCTTCCGCTGATGACGGCGACGGGAACCTTCGTGATTAATGGCGCAGAGCGTGTTATCGTCAGCCAGCTCGTACGTTCGCCGGGCATTTATTATGCGATTGCCCATGATAAATTAGGTAAAAAGCTGTTTTCTTCCACAGTCATTCCGAATCGTGGTGCATGGCTGGAATATGAGACGGATTCCAATGACATTTTCTATGTTCGCGTAGACAGAACCAGAAAGGTTCCGATAACCGTTTTGATTCGTGCGCTGGGACTTGGAACGAATGCTGAGATCATCGAGCTGTTTGGGGAGGAGCCGAAGATTTTAGCCAGCCTGACCAAAGATACTGCCGAGAGCTACCAGGAAGGTCTTTTGGAGCTGCATAAGAAGATTCGTCCGGGCGAGCCTCTTGCGGTAGAGAGTGCGGAAAGTCTGATTATGAGCATGTTCTTCGATCCGAGAAGGTACGATCTGGCGAAGGTCGGGCGTTATAAATTCAATAAAAAGCTGATGCTCCGCAACCGTATTGCGGGACATGTACTGGCGGAGGACGTGGTAGACACCACGACCGGAGAGATTCTGGCGGAGGAAGGCACGGAAGTGACCCGCGAGCTG
>CAJKKX010000157.1 GCA_905200565.1 uncultured Lachnospiraceae bacterium | reverse complement strand
CTGCCGCTCGCAATGCTACAAAAATCCATGTTCTATCAGTCCTCTGTCCATTTGTTCATATGTATTTTCTATAAAATCACCGCTATTGTCAACCACAAATTGACAATGTTCGAAAAACTGCTTTTCCGAAAGCTGGTTTTTCATGATTTCCCCGATTTTTTCCGGTGTATAACCACGGGACGCCATAAGACGCTTCCTGCGGACTTCTTCTTCTGTGTGGATATACCAGATTTCATCACAGATTTCCTCATAATGTTCCTCAATCAGCAGCGCCGCTTCTACCACAACAAACGGAACCTTCCCCGCGCCCCGCTCCTTTCGAATCTCTTCTGCGATATAGGCTTTTACGCCGGGATGGACAATGGCATTCAGCCGTTTCAGACTCTCCGCATCCTGAAATACGATTTCTCCCAGATGCCTTCTGTCAATCGTTCCGTCGGCACACAGGATTTCTTTTCCAAAGACGTCCACGATCTCCTGATAGCATTTCTGTCCTGGCTCTTCTAAAAGATGCGCCGCCTGATCTGCCTGTATGACTCTTGCCTGATATTTTTCGGAAAGCCGGGCGAGAACCGTGCTTTTCCCGGCTCCCACGCCGCCTGTGATCCCCAGAACTTTCATTTTATTTCGCCTCGTACCAGTTCTTTCCGGTGTGCATGTCGATCTCCAGATTTACCGCCAGATCGGCTGCTCCCTGCATCTCTTCCGCCAGAATTTTTTTCACTTCTTCCACCTCGGACTCTGCCGCCTCGATCAGAAGTTCATCGTGAATCTGTAAAATCAAACGTGATTTTAATTTCTCTGCTTTCAGCCTGTCCGCTACACGAATCATAGCGATCTTGATAATATCCGCCGCCGTCCCCTGAATCGGGGCGTTCATCGCTACACGCTCGCCAAAGGAACGCTGCATAAAATTGCTGGATTTCAGCTCCGGCACCGGACGCCTGCGTCCAAACAGTGTTGTGACATATCCGTCTTTCTTTGCGTTTTCTACCATATCATCCAGAAATTTTTTAATTCCCGGATAAGTTTCAAAATATTTCTCAATATACTGCGCCGCCTCTTTCCGGGAAATGCTCAAATCCTGGCTCAGCCCGAAAGAACTGATTCCATAAACAATTCCAAAGTTTACCGCTTTTGCATTTCGCCGCTGTAAATCCGTCACCTCATCAAAAGGAATATGGAATACCTGAGACGCCGTAATCCGGTGAATGTCCTGCGCTTCCCTGTAGGCATGAATCAGTGTTTCGTCTCCGGAAATTGCTGCAAGTACCCGAAGCTCGATCTGCGAGTAATCAGCGTCTACAAAAACACATCCTTCTTTTGGGATGAATACTTTCCGGATCAGTCTGCCAAGCTCCATACGAATCGGAATATTTTGAAGGTTCGGTTCCGTACTGCTGATTCGTCCCGTAGCGGTAATCGTCTGATTGAACGTGCTGTGAATCCTGCCATCCGTACCGATATAATTCGCCAGGCCATCCGCATAGGTGGATTTCAGTTTGGTAAGCTGGCGGTACTCCAGAATCAGGGATACAACCGGGTATTCATCCGCCAGTTTTTCCAGCACATCCGCCGCCGTGGAATAGCCCGTCTTTGTCTTTTTTCCAAACGGAAGCTGCATCTTCTCAAAAAGAATCACGCCAAGCTGTTTTGGCGAATTGATATTGAACGTTTCCCCAGCCAGTGCATAGATTTCCATTTCCAGTTCATGGATACGTCCGGTAAGCTGTTCGCCGTATTGTTTCAGCGCATCCGCCTCCACTCGGATTCCCTCCCGTTCCATATCATACAACGTATATACCAGCGGCATCTCTATCTGCCGGAAGAGACCATCCATTCCCGAATCCAGAAGCCTTTTTCTGATCGGTTCCAGCGCCGCCCATGCCACGTACCCCATATAGCAGGCACAGTCTGTCACGGCCTCCTCCTTTTCCGGCGCGTCGAATCCCTTTTTTCCGAGAAGCTCCGTCCGGGAAGGAACCATCATCCCCAGGTATTCCTTTGCCACATCTTCATACGTGTAAGTATCTTTCAGCGGATTTAAAAGATATGCACCGATTGCAAGATCGCTGATCTTTTCCGTTCTCTCAACAGAAAGATACCAAAGCTGTTCTTTTAAATTCAGAGTAGACGCTTTCTTCACTCCGGAAAGCATCTTCTCCACCTTTCCGGTCAGATACGTCCCGCTGATAAATCCTTCTGCCGGAATATAATAAATATCCTTTTCCCCAAAGCACAGGGCGCAGCCGCATATCTGCTTCTGACTGAAAACCAGTTCAAAGCCCGCACGCTCTGCTTTTGACGCTCTCTCAAAAATCTGCTCTGCCTCGGCAAAATCCGTAACTTTGCGAAACTGCTCCGTCCCCTGGTACTCCGGCCCCTGACACTGGAACCTGGACAGAATATTTTTAAATTCCAGACGTTTGCACAACGCAAACGCCGCTTCTGTATAAATTTCTCCGATCCTGGCGCTCTCCACATCAAACGCAACGGGACTGTCAATGTGAATCGTAGCCAGTTCTTTTGACAACTGTGCAAGATCATAATGATTTTTCAGAGATTCCTTCGCCTTATTCGGCTTGATCTCCTCCACATGGGCATAAGCATTTTCAATCGAGCCATAAGCGGCGATCAGCTTTGCCGCCGTCTTTTCTCCCACCCCCGGAATCCCCGGAATATTGTCCGAGGCGTCTCCCATCAAAGCTTTCAGGTCTATGATCTGAAGCGGCGTGACCTGATATTTCTCCAACACCTGCGCCGTGTTATAATCCTCAATTTCTGTTCCGGTACGCTTTGTCTTTGGAATCCTGATTTTTATGTGTTCCGTCGCCAGTTGTAAAAGATCCCTGTCGCCGGATACGATGGAAACTTCCATCCCTTCCTTTTCCATCCGCTTTGCGATCGTTCCGAGCAGATCGTCTGCTTCATATCCTTCAAGCATCAGCAGCGGAATCTCCATCGCCGTCAACATTTCCTTGATCAGCGGAACCTGCTGGTGAAGCTCTTCGGGCATGGGCTTTCTCGTCCCCTTATATTCTGCATACATCTTATGGCGGAAAGTCGGCGCTTTTAAGTCAAATGCTACCGCCAGATAATCCGCCTTTTCTTCATCCAGAATCTTGAACATGATGTTTAAAAATCCATAGACCGCATTCGTATGCAGTCCTTCCGAATTTGTCAGATCCGGCACTCCGTAGAACGCGCGGTTTAAGATACTGTGTCCGTCAATCAGTACTATTTTTTTGCTCATTTTTCTCTCCATCCGTCTCTTTCTCAGTTTTCCTGTCTGTCTCCGGAACATGTACTGTCTCCTGTACCGTCTCCTCTCCGTAAAGCATCCGGTACGAAAAAGTTTCCATAATATCTCCGGTCGTCCATAGCTGTATCTGCGTAATCAGAGCCACGATAAGAAAAAGCTCCGCCACCAGCATGATCCCATAACTGCATATACGGAAAAGCTTTCTTCCCCACACCTTCCGCTCTGTCGTTTCCAGATCATCCTCCAGCATCTTTTTTATATTATATGAAATATTTTCTTCTTCATCCAGTTTTTGCAGCGCAAAATGGATGGTAAAATAAATTTCCAGTTCTTCGTGACATTCCCTGCAATGAGAGATGTGATGAATAAACTCTTCCGTTTCTTTTTCTCCCAATTCCCTCTTGATGTAAGCCGTCACCAGACTCTGCGCTTTCTTACAGTCCATCATTGATTCCTCGTTCTGTACATTATGCTTAGAAGTATATCATATTTTGCATACCCGAACAACAACAAACCGGAAAAGGTTGCCAAATGATTCCAAAAACCGGCACAGCCTTTGCCGCGCCGGTTTTCATCTGGCTCTATTTTCTGATTTTCACAGTCTTGCTCTGTCCTTTTTTCGCCAGAAGCTTTGTGTATGCTTTATACTTCGCTTTCGGAACTCTGATCACGGCTTTCTTATGAATCCCCTTAAAGGTATTCTTTCCCGCCTTTTTCAGAACCTTGCTTTTGATCGTGATATTCTTCAATGCTTTGCACTGATAGAATCCCTTACTTCCAATCGTCTTTAGCTTATTGCCTTTGACTGTAACCTTTTTGAGCTTCGAGCATCCCGCAAACGCACTGTTGCCAATCGTTTCCACATACTTCCCGATGTTCGCAGCCGTTATTTTCTTATTGCCTTTAAAAGCGGATGCTGCAACAGACGTTACTTTATAGTCCTGATCTCCAAGCTTCACCCAATTATAGACGGTGACTTTTGTCAGACTGGTTTTCTTGATTCCTACGACTGCCACGGTCCTTTTGGAAAGACTGGTAACTTTATAATAGTAATTTCCCTTCTCATAAGTCTTTCCCTGTTCAATTTTTTCCGGTATCTTTGGATTATCCGGGTTATTTGGGTTATTTGGGTTATTCGGGTTATTCGGGTTATCCGGCTTGTCTGGATTATCTGGTTTCTCGGTCGTCATTCCCCACGCGCCGTCTGCCAGTTTCTTTGGAAGCGTCTCGCCTGCAAGCTCTTCCGGAAGCTTGCTGTAATTCAAAACCTCAAAATCATTGACATTTACATCTGTATCAATAAACGCAATTCTGCGGATGGATTTATTCTTGGAAATAATCTCATCTCCGACAGGGTCCGTCAAAGCGGTTCCTTCCACTTCCGCCTCATTTACGGATACCCCATCAACCTGAACTTCATTCTTCAACAAAACTACCGCATACTGCTTATTGCTGATTTCCAGATTCCACTCGAAATCCCCGGAGTCAATGACGTAAATACTTCCTGCTTTTTCTTCCCCACAGCGGATCAGATAAGAAGTATTTGCCGGAATTTCACCGGACAGTCCGCATACTGCTTCTTCTCCGTCGGAGCGATACTGGATTTTATATCCTTCCAGACTGACGGTATCTGCCGTCGGATTATAAAGCTCGATAAAGCTGTGCGAAAATGCCGGGGTCTTCTTCCCGCCAGTGCCATATACCTGATTGATGATCAGATGTTCTGTCTGGGCCTTGACTGCCTTCACCGCTTCTGTACTGTCGCTCGCTACTTTTCCTGTCAAAACGCTGCTTGTAACGCATACGGAAAGTTTCTTTCCAATATATTGATCTGTCAATTTCAGGAAAGCCTTTGTTTCACCCGTAAGCTCTGCTCCATCCGCCATCCACTGATAGCTCAGATTGTTTTCATCTGTCTCAGTTGTGGCCTGGTCTGCATAAAGGACAGCGCCCACGATTGCATTTCCACGGATAGAAACCTTTCCTTCCAGTGGTTCCGGTTCAGGGTCCGGCTTTTTTGTTCCCCACTCGCCGTCCGCCAGACTTCTCGGATAATTATCCGAAGCAGCCGTACGGTAATCTACCGTCTCGAAATCTGCCCGGTTGATATTCGTGTCCGCAAACCCAATCCGTCGGATCGACTTCTGTTTGCTGATCGTTCCATCCGGCAATGCCAGACCTTCCACATTTCCTTCATTTACGGAAACCGCGTCTTCAACCTGATCTCCGTGATACAGGATCATCCGATACCTCTTATTATCAAGTGTCTGCGTCCATTCCAAATCAAACACATCAATTCTGCACTGAATCAGATCCGGTGTAGAGTCATCCTGCGCTTCACAACGCACCAGATAAGAGGTATGCGCCGGAATCTTTCCTGTCAGTGAAACTTTCACTTCTTCCGCAGCCGTTCCATTTTTCCCGTTTGAGAGGTATCCCAGAGAATAACCGCTCAGATCTATCTCTGCATCTGTAGGATTATAGAGTTCAATAAAACTATGTGATACCGGAGTGCCGTCATTGGCGCCGCCGCCATATACCTGATGGATAAGGATATGGTCGTTCTTTACTTCGATCAGTTCTACCGCTTCTGTTGCGGCGCTTATCAGATTTCCCGCTTCGGCCGAACTGCCCACCCGTACCATGATTTTCTTTCCTGCCAGCGAAGCGTCAAGCTGCAATACATTTTCAGTAGCTCCCTCGATTGCCACACCGTCAGCCAGCCACTGATAAGTCAGTGTCCCTGTATTATTACAGTCTTCCGATACGCCTGCCGTCAGCACGC
>CAJKKX010000156.1 GCA_905200565.1 uncultured Lachnospiraceae bacterium | reverse complement strand
GCGCCTGCCTGTCGATCCTGCCGATTTTTATACTTTATCTGTTTGCACAGAAGCAGTTTGTACAGGGAATTGCAATGTCGGGAATGAAGGGGTAAGCTTGATGAGAAAAGTGACGATAAAAACAAAAGGTGCGCAAAAGGAAATGAATCCGTTGATCTTCGGACACTTTGTAGAATTTATGCGGGACTGCATCGATGAGGGAATGTGGAGCCAGCTTCTGAAAAACAGGGGCTTTGACAAACGCAAAGACATCCCGGCGGGGGTTGTGGACGGCAATCCAAATGTGGCAGAGGGCTGGGTGCGCACCGGCTGTAAAAATGCTTTTGAGATAACGCTGGATGCAAAGGAGAGCATCGCCCGGGACGGGTACGCGCAGCACATTGTCTGCTATAACGATTACGATGGCTATGTGGGGATCGCACAGGAAAATCTGGTGCTGGAGCAGAAGGAGTATGACGGATATATCTGGCTGAAAGCGCGGAAAGAAACAGGGATACTGCTGCTGATACGCGACGGGCAGGGCAGGGAGCTTTTTAGCAGGGAATTCTCTGCAGAGACAAACTGGAAAAAGTATTCTTTTACATTTTGCCCGGATCGCGCCTGCCGGGAGGCAGTGTTTGAGATCCGTCTGCCGGGAGAAGGAGAAATCTGGCTGGACGGGGCGTCACTGATGCCGTCGGACCGCAGGGCCGGTATCTGGAGGGAAGTGTATGAGCATATCGAAGCGCTGAAGCCGCCGGTGATCCGTTATCCGGGAGGCTGCTTTGCGGACTGCTATCATTTTGCGGACGGGATTGGCGCGATTGATGAGAGACCATACCGGAGAAACCGCCACTGGGGCGGGTATACAGACAACAGCTTTGGAACCGATGAATTTCTTGCCCTTTGTGAGAAGCTGGGATGTGAGCCGATGATATGCATTAATTTTGGCAGCGGCACACCGCAGGAGGCGGCAAACTGGGTGGAATACTGCAACGGAAGCGCAGACACCACTTACGGGAAAATGCGGGCACAGAATGGCCATCCGGAGCCGTATCATGTGAAATACTGGGATCTGGGAAATGAGATCTTCGGGGAATGGGAGATCGGGCACAGCAGCTCGGAGGATTACAGCAGGCGCTATATGGAGTTTTACCGGCAGATGAAAGAGAAGGATGACACCATTGTTTTTATGGTCTGCGGAGGGGAGGGCGACTGCCGTTCACAGGACTGGAACCGGATGGTAAAGCAGGTGATCGAGGATCACATGGATGTGCTGTGCCTTCATATGTATGCCTTGAAATCCATGGAAGGAAAAAGATTCAGAAATGAAGATATTTATTACGCGGTAGCGGGAAGCGTGAAAAAATATGAGGAAATTCTGCAGGAGAGCTGGCGTGTGATGAATGACGGAACAGAAAAGCAGAAGCTCCTTGCGGTGACAGAGTATAACCTGGGGACGATTATTGATTCTTACCGGGAGCAGACGCTGGAGGCGGCTATTTTTAATGCGGGGATGCTGAATATGTTTCTGCGCAACGCGGAAAAGCTGCTGCTTTGCAATTATTCAGATCTGGTAAACGGATGGCCCGGAGGCTGCATTGTGAGCCGGGACGGACACGCGTTCGGGACAGCAAGCTATTATGCGCTGAAGCTCTATGCAGAGAGTGATCTTGGCACAATTCTGGAGATTGAAACAGATTCTCTGGTCTATGATACAGAGAAACAGATTGGAAATATTGAGCCATTGTCGGCAGTGCCGGTAGTGGACGCTGCGGCGGGCATTAATTCTGCAGGAGAGCAGATTTATTTTGTAGTAAACCGTTCGTTAGAGGAAGAAGCAGAAATCTGTCTTCCGCATATGGACTGTCAGGAGGACGGGACGTCTCTGGCGGAGGTTACGACCCTGTATGCGCCAAAAACATCCGATATGAATTCATGGGAGGAGCAGAATATTTATCCGCAGGTGACAACGCTGGCGCTGCCTGACAGGAAGGTTTGCCTGAAGCCGCATTCAGTAAACAGGATAAGGATTTTAAAAAAGCAGGAAATGTAAAAAGGCTGGAGGAACAAGCAGTGACAGGAAGAACAGAATATCCCAGACCGCAGTTTGTGAGAGAAACATGGCGGAGTTTAAATGGAGAATGGGAATTTGCATTTGATGATGCAGACCGGGGGCTGACAGAAAAATGGTATGCGGCCGGAGGACCGTTTGCGCAGACCATACAGGTGCCCTTTGTCTATCAGTGCGCGCTGAGCGGTATTGGCAGCAGTGAGCCGCACGACATTGTCTGGTACCGGAAAAGTGTGGAGCTGGAAGAACCGGATGCACAGACGGATATCCTGCTGCACTTTGGGGCTGTCGATTATGACACAAAAGTTTATGTGAACGGATGTCTGGCGGGAACGCATACCGGCGGATGTACGCCGTTTTCTGTAAATATCACAAATTACCTGAAAGCGGGAATGCAGGAGATTGTCCTGCGTGTATTTGACCCTCATACAGACGAATTTATTCCGCGCGGAAAACAGTTCTGGAGAGAGAAGCCGGACGCAATCTGGTACACAAATAGTACAGGGATCTGGCAGACAGTATGGCTGGAATGGGTACCGAAGAAACATATTGAAAATGTGACTTATAAAGTACGCTTTGATGAAGGAAGGGTGGATATCTGCTGCCGGGGCGCCCGGGTTTCTGCACAGGATATGCTGCAATACCGGGTATTTCTGGAAGGCGCCAAAATCGCGGAGGGACGTACTGCGTGGATCACAGAAACGGCAGAGGCTTCGGTGGATGTGATCTGTTCGCAGGTATTCCATCTTAATATTCATGACGAGGGGATTTCATGGACGCCGGAGCATCCTGTACTTTTTGATGTGGAGCTGAGTCTCGTGGAAGCGGACGGGAATATCCGGGACAGGGCTGCTTCTTATTTTGGCTTTCGAAAGATACATACAGAGAATGGGATGGTGTATCTGAATAACAAGCCTTACTATCAGAAGCTGGTGCTTGACCAGGGCTACTGGCGCGAAGGGCTTCTGACAGCGCCGGAGGATGCAGCATTTGTCCGCGATATCACGCTGGCGAAGGACATGGGCTTTAACGGCTGTCGTAAGCATCAGAAGGCAGAGGATCCGCGGTTTTTGTACTGGGCAGACCATCTGGGCTTTCTGGTGTGGGGAGAATCGCCCTCACCAGTGATGTACAGCAAAGCAACCGCCGGACAGATGCTCTGCGAGTGGCGTGAAATTGTAGAGCGGGATTATAACCATCCGTGTATCGTTGCCTGGGTTCCGTTAAATGAGAGCTGGGGAGTTCCGCAGATTGAGAGGGACAGATGCCAGCAGCATTTTGCATTGACGATGTATCATTATCTTCACGCGCTGGATGATACCAGGCTGGTGGTGTCTAATGACGGATGGCAGATGACGGAAACGGATATCTGCGCCATACACAACTACCGGCACGGCGGGAAGGATGAACCGGAAATATATGCGCAGTACCGGGAAATGCTTGCGGACCGCGAAGAGCTGATCCAGTGTCCTTCTACCTGGCGCAGTATTTACGTGGACGGATATTCGTACAGAGGAGAGCCGATCATGCTGACGGAATTTGGCGGTATTGCCTATGACGCGGCCCGCTGCTCCGGATGGGGCTACACCTGTGCGGACACAGAAAAGGAATTTCTGGAGGCATATCGCCGTGTGATTGATGCCGTGTACGCGTCAAAGGCACTGTGGGGCTTCTGTTACACGCAGCTCACTGACGTGGAGCAGGAGATCAATGGACTGCTGACTTATGACAGGGAACCAAAATGTGATGTGAAGAAAATCCGGGAGATTAATGAGCGCCCGCACAGATGCTGCATCACACATAATCCACCTTCATAATAATATCCTGCGCATAGTCTCCGAAAAATTTTCCAAAGAGATTCATTCCGCCGACATGCTCGCTGTCTGCATCCACTTTCAGGGTAAAGGTGAAGCAATAGCCGTCTAAGAGCGCAAGGCTCTCAATGGTCTCGTCGGAAACCTTCTGCCCGTTAATGTAACATCCGGTGTGTGTGATGTGGATAATTTTGAATTCGCCGAACTGCGTGTTGGAATCATTCCACCAGGAGGGATTGTAAATACCGCGCCGTCCGCCGTAGTCTGCCTGCGTGTGCAGAGTGACAATGTGCCTGTGATTTAATTCGAAACAGATGTCGGAGGGCCAGTCGTTGTTAAAACCGGGCGCCTCGGAACAAATTTCGAAGGAAAATTCTATGTGATCTACCTCGCCGGTATGCAGGGCTTCATTGGAAAACTGGTATTCCAGAAAACCGCTTGTGAGCCAGAGCAGAGAGGCGTTGATGTGATCGGTGGAATAAAAGCCGTAAGGGGAATCTTCCTCGTAAAGATACGAATTTGCCGTGGCGATCCCGCAGGGCGGTGTGACCTCACAGTTACAATAATGTCCGATCGGCATATAAATGTAAGCAGGCGGCTTGCGGACAAAACGGTTTTCGTGGGCAAACAGATCAAGAAAAACGCTGGCGGCGGAAATGCCGCACAGCTTTCTCGTGCCGCGGATGCCGGGCTTTGGCAGCACTGTGATAAGCCCGGCATCTTTTAAGGTGTTGATGTGGAGGCTCATCGAGGATATGGGAAGATAGAACTGCTCGGCGAGCTGACTGATCGTCATTGGCTTTCCGACGAGACAGCGCAGGATCTCCAGACGGGTTTCTGAGGAAAGCGCCCGGCAGATCTTAGCGGTATGTTCAATGTCGGAGAGACTGAGCGTCATCTCTTTTTTACTGATTGGATTTTGTTCGGCCATGGCTTAATACCCCCGTATTTCGATTGCTGTGTAAGTGTGACTGAAGCGGTAGCCAAGCTTTTGCGCCAGAGCGGCGGAAGCCGGATTTTGTGCATCCCAGCTTGGATAAAGCTTGCGTTTCCTGCATTCCAGGATCAATTTTGCACCGCACAGGCGGGCAAAGCCCTGGCGGCGGCAGTCTGCCCGGGTGTCAATTTCGATTTCAATACCTTCCCGGTATCTGGTGTAGGAGGACGCGCCGGAAAGGATCACACCATTCTTATGCAGCACGACACCGAGTCCCAGGCGGCAGAATGTCTCATAATCTTTAAACTGCGATACCAGGTCAGCACTCCAGGCTTCGGCACTGCACAGATTGTAAAAGTGTTCATCAATCAGAGCAAGCTCACATTCTGCGGGCAGGTCACATACGATCTGCTCTAATTTTTTTGTATCAAATATATGGGGTTCTTTATAAAATGCATAGCGGATGACAGGCGTTGCCTTTACGCCATAACAGCGCAGCAGCAGATCCTTCCATGCATCATTTTGCGGAACAAGGATTATGAAATCCTGTGTGCACCAGTCTGGTTTACAGGCTGCCAGCTCCGCATCCGGTTCTCCGGCAAAAAAGGCAAAATCGGCGATGATCGCCATAGCTGCCGTTGGATTTTCCGGGGCATTTGCGTATAGCTTTCCCATAACTTTCTGCAGGCAGGACCAGATCAGTGTTTCCTCCCAGCCGTCAAACAGGGGAGCGGCGATATCTGCATTTGTGATTTCACACACCATTTTCAATGTCACCTCTGTAATGAGAGAATTCTGATGGATCCAGTATATCACAGAAAACAGGAGATGTCTCCGATAGTTTGAAAAAAATATGTGATGTGAAAGGTATTTAAGGAACAATAGCTGTGATTTCAGTGGAAAAACTCCCGCCAATATGATAAAATCAAAACCAGAAAAAATACGGGAGGTAACATATGTTAGAATTTAAGTATGACACACAACTATTGATCGAAGGGGAAAATCTCGACGAGGATGAGATCAGTGATTACATCACCGGACATTTTGAGGGCGACTGCCTGCTGGCAGTGGGCGATGAGGAGCTGATCAAAATCCATTTCCACACCAACAAGCCGTGGGAGGTGCTGGAATATTGTGCGACGCTTGGCGAAATATATGATATTGTCGTGGAGGACATGGACCGGCAGGCGCGCGGGCTGAAGGGATAGTAAAACCGCGGGCAAATCCCATTCGCGAAGCGAATTTTAAATGGATCTGCG
>CAJKKX010000155.1 GCA_905200565.1 uncultured Lachnospiraceae bacterium | reverse complement strand
TGTTCTGAAGCTCAACAAGATACAGACAAGATACAGTGTGGCAGAGATAGAAGATTTTATACAAAGACATATGCAGGACGGTATCATGGACGCAGGACAACTGGGCGAGATGGATGAGGAAGCGTTTGAAAAACTGATGGCAAGGAAAAACCCGCCGACGGCGATTGTGAGCGGCAGTGCGTCTCTCACGCACGGCATTCTGGTAAAAGCAAAGGAAATGGGGATCCGCATTGGGGAGGATGTATCTCTGGTCGGATTTGGAACGCTCGATTTCCAGAGCCTGATTGAGCCGCAGATTACACATGCAAAAGAAATGCAGGAGGAAATTGGAAAAAGTGTCGGGGAAATGGTTCTTTCCCGTATAAAAAATCCGGGACTTGAACCGCGGCTGAGGGTTTTAGAAAGTGCGGTAATTGAGGGAAATACGGTAAAAAGGCTGTAAGAACCAGAGGATGGCAGATCGAAAAAGAAGGGAGAGATAACGATGGATGTGCAGGAGAAAAACTATTCGAAACAGGGAAAGGGGCATTTGAGGTGGCTGAAGTTTCTGTATAATTTGAAGGAATCCATACCGAGCATTCTTAGCGTCGGCGCTGTAATCGTTTTCTGGGAGGCGGCGGTAAGGATTTTCAAAATTCCGAGCTATATTCTGCCATCGCCAAGCGCATCTGTAGCCGCGTTAATCCAATATTGGCCCTATATAAAGCAGAATCTGTTCACTACGTTGTATGAGATAGGAGTTGGCTTTGGGGCAACGGTGCTGATCAGTATCCCGATCGCCACATTGATTTCTTATTCTAAGGTGTTTGAGAAGACCCTGTATCCATTCATGGTTTTCCTGCAGCTTATTCCGAAGGTGGCAATCGGACCGCTGTTTGTGGTATGGTTCGGATTTGGAAAACTTCCTAAAATTCTGATGGTATTCCTGCTTTCTTTTTTCCCGCTTCTGATGGATACAGTGGCAGGTTTAAAATCCTTAAATGGCCGCCTGTACTATATGGCAAGAACCATGAGCGATTCAGAATGGAAGTTTTACTGGAAGATCAAACTCCCAAACGCACTGCCGAGCATTTTTTCCGGCTTGAAAACATCGGTATCCATGGCGACGGTAGGCGCGGTCGTAGCGGAGTTTCTGGGCTCTGACAGCGGGCTTGGCTATTTGCTTCTGAGGGCAAACGGAGACATCAATACCAGACTTCTGTTTGCAATTTTGATCGTACTTTGCCTGATGGGAATGGTATTTTTCGGGATCGTCGAGATTCTGGAGAAAAAGCTGATTCCCTGGCATGTCAGTCAGCGCGTAAATGATAAAACGGCAAAATGATAAGAGGGTACTTATTGCTTCGAAAAGAAGCTAATAAATAAAACAAAAAAAGGAGGAACTACTAATGAAGAAACGATTTGCAGCATTAACAATGGCAGCAGCTATGGCGATGTCCATGGCAGGAATGGCAGGAGCGGCGGATGAAGGTGCGCTTACGCCGGTTTCCTTCCGGTTGAATTACACGGCGGCAGGCCTGCATGTACCTTTTTACTATGCACTGGAAAAGGGGTATTATGAGGAAGTCGGGCTGGATGTGACAATCGGAGAGGGGACTGGTTCGGGAACGACCGCGAAGCTGGTTGGCACCGGTGAGGATGATCTGGGATTAGTGGATTCTGCTTCTGTCGCTTCGGCGGTGGCACAGGACATACCGATAAAGATTGTCTGCCCGGTTTATGCAGTTAATGGTTTTGCGGCAATTACGCTGGCGGATTCCGGTATCGCTGTGCCGAAGGATCTGGAGGATAAAAAGGTGGGTATCACTACCGGAGATGCACCCTCCAACTTATTTGCAGCGCTGGAGGCGGCAAACGAAATTGACGATTCAAAGATTTCCTATGTGACGATGGATTCCAACGCAAAGGTAACATCACTGATCAATGGGGATGTGGACGCGATTCTGGGAGGTGCGGATGACCAGGCGATCACGCTGCAGAATATGGGCAAAGAAGTAAACGTTATCCGATACTCGGATAATGGAGCGGCAACAGTGGGACTCTCTATTGTGGCAAGTGACAGCATGATTGAAGAAAACGGTGAAACTGTAGAAAAATTCATTTCTGCGAGCATGAAGGCATGGAATGAATGCCGCGAGGACAGCGCGGAAGCTGTGGAAATTTTTATGCAGAAATTCCCGACCCTGGATCAGGCGGTGGTAGAGGGCAGTCTTTCCGTGGCGCTGGATAGTCTTTTTGCAGAAGATTCCGAGACGCTGGGAGATGTATCTGAGGAGGACTGGAATGCCTGCCGCGATCTGCTTGTAAATTATCTTGGCGTGGATGAGAGCATCCAGGCAGAGGACATCTATACTTATGCGTGCCTTCCGGAGGATCTTCCGGCAAGATAAATGAAAGAAGGTTTGTATCCGGGTGTAATCCTTTGTGAAATCGTTTCTGCTGCACTGTGCGATCCATTGCAGCGGAAACGCAGCCCGGCTGCCGCGCGGACAAAGACAGAAAGTGAGTGAAGAATCATATGCTGAAATTTGATCATATTGGAATGAAATATAAAACCCTGACAGGATATACGGAAGCGCTGGTAGATGTAAATTTTGATGTGAATGATGGGGAGTTTGTTACTGTCCTGGGGCCCTCCGGCTGCGGAAAAAGTACATTTTTGTTTATTGGAACCGGGTTGACGGCGCCTACTTCCGGCAGAGCGGTTCTGGACGGAAACGAGATCACGAAGCCGGTAAAAGAGGTGGGATTTGTATTTCAGGATCACCTGCTGCTGGAGTGGAGAACCGTCCTGCAGAATATCATGATCCAGGGGGAATTTCGTAATCTGGACAAAGCGGTTACAAAGCAGAAGGCAATGGAACTGATCCGGCAGGTCGGACTGGAGGGATTCGAAAACAAGTATCCATGGGAGCTGTCCGGGGGTATGCAGCAGCGTGTGTCAATCTGCAGAGCGCTTGTACATGAGCCGGAGCTTCTGATGATGGATGAACCGTATGGAGCGCTGGATGCTCTTACCAGAGAGCAGATGCGCGTGGATCTGGAAAAAATGTGGATGCAGAAAAAATGCACGATTCTTTTTGTGACACATGACATAGATGAAGCGATTATGCTGGCGGATAAGGTGGTCATTCTGACGCCGAGACCGGGAAGAGTGAAGAGCATTATTCCTATCGATCTGCCAAGACCGAGAAATCTGGCAGTGAAGGAATCACGGGAGTTTCTTGCGTATCGGAAAGAAATTACCGGTATTTTCACAGAAATGGGAATTTTGAAAGAAGATTAGGGGGAGATGTATGGCAAATTTAAGTGTGGAGTTTTCGGGACTGAAATTAAAAAATCCGTTGATTGCAGCGTCAGCCGGGACAACAAAGGACGCCCTTCACTGCAGACAGGCGCAGGATGCTGGTTTTGGTGCTGTTATTTTAAAATCCATCCAGGAGGAGTCAGTCAACAGATATAATCCATTTCCGCGGATGACTGTGATACGGAATGGTATTTCCGGTTATCATGCCGATACGTTTATGACATACGAGCAGGCATTTGAAGGGAATCTGAAAGAATATTGCGATGAGATTAAAAAGGCGAAAGAGATGCTGGATATTCCGGTGATTGCCAGCCTGAACTGCGCAAGGGAGGAAACCTGGGCGGAATATGCAGTGGAGTGCGAAAAGGCCGGAGCGGATGCGATTGAAGTTGTGCCTTCCTGTCCGGTGGGAGCATTTGTGAGGGAAGGAGTGGAGTTTTATCCGATTGCCAGTAAAGCTGTACGGGATGTGCGGGAAGCAGTGAAGATTCCGACTGGACTGAAAATGACGCAGCAGATGGCAAATCCCATTGTGTGTGCCATGGATCTGGAAAAGGATGGAGCAGACTGGCTGACTATGTTTAACCGCAGTGTTGGCTTTGAGGTGGATATCGAGACAATGGAGCCTATTATGCACAAAGGCTTCTGCGGACATGGCGGCCCGTGGGTGATCCAGTCTGTTATGCACTGGATTGCGGCGACCCGTCCGCATGTGAAATGTCCTATCAGTGCAACGGGAGGCGTTACGAACTATGAAGATGTGATCCGGTATCTCCTTTCGGGAGCAGCTAATGTACAGATTGCATCGCTCATATATATGAAGGGGTTCGATGAAATCAGAAAAATTCTGGAACAGATGGAACAGTATCTGGAGAAGCATTCCGTAAAAAACGTGACGGATATTATTGGCGTTGCAGCGGAAAAGGTACTTCCGCTTGATAAGGCGGACCGGAGCAGACGCTACTTTGCACAGGTGGATTATGAGAAATGTGTCGGATGTAAAAAGTGCTTTCCGGTATGTATTTATGGAGCGATTTCGAATGACGGAAAGCAGCCGGTGATCGATCCGGAAAAATGCGACGGATGCGGGCTCTGTTCACAGATATGTGGGCGTGCTATTACAATGAAGGGAAAGGGAGACAGGGATAATGGATAGAAAAATCAGGGTTGGCGTGATCGGTCTGGGACATATAGCACATATTGCGGAATTGCCGGCGCTCGCGGAACAGCCGGACGTGGAGATTGTAGCGGCTTATGCCCGCTCGGCAGCCTCGATAGAAACGGCAATGAGTAAATATAAAATTGCAAAGGGCTGCAAAAGCTTTGAAGAATTTCTGGAGGTGGAGATGGATTGCGCGTTTGTGCTGACGCCGAAGACCACACATTATGATTATGTAATTCCGCTGCTGGAAAAGGGGATAGATGTTTTCTGCGAAAAACCGCTGGAGGTATCGCTTGCCAGGAGCAGGGCGATGGTGGAGGCTGCTGAAAAAAATAACCGTATTCTGATGATCGGATTCAACCGGAGATATGCGCCTGTGTATGCGAAGGTAAAAGAGGCGTTTCAGGAAAAGGCACCGGATGTAGTAATCGCACAGAAAAACAGAAATGGTTCGGAGTATCGTGCAACGTTGGAAAATGCGATACATATGGTTGATCTGTTACGCTGGTTCTGTGGGGAAGCCGTATCGGTGGAGGCGCACAGTATGTATACAGATCCCAATTACGAGGATTTGGTGACAGCACAGATCAGATTTGACAGCGGCAGCGTAGGAATGCTGGTGGCTTCACGCCAGGCAGGACAGTGGGTGGAAAAGATAGACTGCTATGGAGGCTGTCAGTCCGCGTTTGTTAATGCGCCGGACAGTGTGACGATTGTCAATGAGCAGACGGAGGTCCGGACGGCAATGACGCCGCTGGCGCTTGGCTGGGCGCGTGTGGAGGACAAAATGGGCTTTACACAGGAGGTTGCGCATTTTCTTGCCTGTGTCAAAGAGCGCAGACAGCCGGTTACAAGCGGTGCGGATGCCTATAAAACCCATCTTCTTATGAATGAGATCCTGTTAAAGGCAGGATTGCCCGGAATGGAGTGAACGATATGAAAATTGCAGGACATACGATGGGAACACCGGAACTTACTGTGCTGGAAGCGGCAAAGCTTTTTTCTGAAATCGGAATGGATGCTATCGAGATTATCTACCAGGAGGGATATAAAAGTGCGCTGCATGAGAGCACGACGGACGAGGAAATTCTGGAACTGAAAAGGGAGCTAAAAAAGCTTGGAATAGAGGCTTCCGGGATCGTCTCTTACGCAAGCGATTATAATCAGCCGGATGAAAACCGGCGGAAAGCAGCAATACGGGATTGTCGCAGATGCATAGAGATTGCCTGGATGCTGGGAGCACATTTTATACGGATCTACGGGGGCACTTTCCTGGAGGGAGACGAAAATTTCGATGAAAAGCGGAAAATTCTTGTAAGTACAATGCGGATGCTCGCCGATGAGGCAAAAGAAAAAAATGTTGCGCTGGTGTTGGAGAATCATTTTAATACAATGACGACCGGACCGCAGATTACGTATGACATTGTAAGTGAGATTGATCGCGATAACGTGGGCATTCTTTATGATCAGGCAAATATTGGATTTTTGTCGGGAGAGGATTACCGGAAATGTATTCAGATACAGAGGGATAAAATCTTTTATGTTCATGTGAAAGATTTCAAATTTAAGGCGGAGGGGAGAAAATTTTCGGCTGGGTCTGTTACCCAT
>CAJKKX010000154.1 GCA_905200565.1 uncultured Lachnospiraceae bacterium | reverse complement strand
AAAGCGCTCCCGGTATTTCTCAAGCAGCGCCGCCTCCGCCATATTCAAGGTGAGGATGATCGGCGGATTTAAAATCTGCGAGGTAAATTCGCGGTTCGCCATAGATTTTTTCATGCGCTCGTAGAGAACCTTTTCGTGCGCCGCGTGCTGGTCGATCAGAAACAGCTTGTCCTGGAACTGTACGATCCAGTAAGTGTCAAACACCTGCCCAATGATGCGATGCTCTTTTACATGCTCCTTCGAGAGCAGTTTATCCTCGAAAAGGCTAATCTGTTCGCCTTTTAAGTCGGCGGGGGCAGATGGCTGCGGATTGAGCGCAGCTCTCTCCCACTCCGGGATATCCCCGGAGATTGCTTCCGCATTTTCAGGAGAATTTACCGGAGTCTCCGGTACCGGCGTTATCGTCGTTTCTGCCACAGCGGGCGCCGTCATTGCTGCCGGTACATCCGATACCGGCGCTGTCTCTGGCCGCGCAGAAAACCGGGGAACGAGCCTGGGAATTGTGCGCTCTGTCTGCAGTGTCTCCTGTCCCGTCTGCGGCGCCGGATCGGGCAGGGGACGCTCTGTCTTTGCTTCCGGTGAAGGCGGAACATTGTCTGCAGGCACATTTGTCGTATATGCCGGGCGCTCGCGCACCTGGGAGTCTGTCTGCTCCATTCTGCGCCGCATCGTCTCAAATGGCTCTGCCACGGGGATCCTGCCTTTCGGCTCTTCTTTTTTCTGAGGCTCATCCTTGCCGACACCCACCTGCACGATCATCTCCCGGTGGGAAAGCGCGCCGCGCACTGTTTCATAGACAAGCTGATACATGCGTTCATTTTCCGCGAAGCGCAGCTCCATTTTTGTCGGATGCACGTTGACATCCAGCAGATTTCCGTCAATCGTAAAGTGCAGTACCGTAAAAGGATATTTATGCTTCATCATAAACGTATGATAGGCGTCCTCGATCGCCTTTGCGATGATGCTGCTGCGGATATAACGCCCGTTTACAAAGTAATTTTCGTAGTTGCGGTTGCCTCTGGAGATCACCGGCTTTCCAATAAAACCGTTTATGCGGACAGAATCGTTTCCGGCGTCCACCTCGATCAGATTCGCCGCGATATCGCGCCCGTAGACATGATAAATGATATCCTTTAACTGATGATTCCCGGAGGTATGAAGCTTTGTCTGGTTGTTGGAGATAAACTTAAACGAAACCTCCGGGTGCGAGAGCGCGATATGCTCCACCATGTCGCTGATATAGCCCGCCTCGGTCTGCGCCGTTTTCAGAAATTTTTTCCGCGCCGGGGTATTGTAAAAGATGTTGCGCACCAGAAACGTCGTTCCGTCGGGTGCGCCGATCTCCTCCAGGCTTTTCTCTTTGCCGCCCTCGATCAGATAACGCACGCCGGTCAGACTATCCGCTGTTTTCGTGATCAGCTCCACCTGGCAGACCGCCGCGATGCTGGAGAGCGCCTCGCCGCGGAATCCAAGCGACGTGACATCCAGAAGATCGTCCGCCTTGCGGATCTTGCTGGTCGCGTGGCGCAGGAATGCAACCGGCACCTGCTTTGCCTTGATGCCGGAGCCGTTGTCAGTGATACGGATAAGGGAGATGCCGCCGTCCCGGATCTCCACCGTGACGGCGTTCGCGCCGGCATCGATCGCATTCTCCACCAGCTCCTTCACGATGGAAGCCGGGCGCTCGATCACCTCTCCGGCTGCTATTTTATCAATTGTCTGCTCATCGAGCACTGCAATTTCTCTCATAATGAATCATGCTCCATTTTCTTTTGTGGATCCCCTACCAGCGGTTCTTTAATCTGCTCTGCAGCCGGTTCAGCACATTCAGTGCCTCGATCGGCGTCAGGGTGGATATCTCGATCTCCTTTAGCTCGTTCAGAACGTCCTCGTCGCTTACCGTATCGAATAAGGTCATCTGGTCGAGATCGACCTGGTCATATTTTTTCTTTTTCGGCTTTGCAGTCTTTCCCTCGGTTTTCGCCTCGTGCACCGCTTCTGTGATATCGGCGTCGCTCAGCTCCTGTACCAGCTCCTTCGCGCGCTCGATGATGCTGTCCGGCACGCCTGCAAGCTTTGCCACCTGGATGCCGTAGCTCTTGTCCGCGCCGCCCCTTACGATCTTCCGCAGGAAAACAATGTCGTCGCCGCGCTCCTTGACGGCAATGCAGTAATTATTTACCGAGGACAGCTTGCCCTCCAGCTCTGTCAGCTCGTGATAGTGAGTGGCAAACAGCGTTTTGCAACCAATATTGTCACAGATGTACTCCACCACTGCCCGAGCAATACTCATCCCGTCAAAGGTAGACGTGCCACGCCCGATCTCATCAAGAATCACAAGGCTATTCTTGCTGGCATGACGCAGAATTTCAGCCACTTCGGTCATCTCTACCATAAAAGTACTCTGACCGGAGGCAAGGTCATCCGATGCTCCTACACGGGTAAAAATTCGGTCTACAATCCCGATATTTGCTTCTGAAGCCGGTACGAAAGAACCAATTTGCGCCATCAATACGATCAGCGCTGTCTGCCGCATATAGGTGGATTTTCCTGCCATATTAGGGCCGGTAATAATGGCGATTCGTTTCTTTTTGTCATCCAGAAAAGTATCATTGGCAATAAACATATCGTTGGGAATCATTTTTTCCACTACCGGGTGACGGCCATCTTTGATTTCTATCTTCCCATTTTCATTGATTTTCGGCCGTATGTAATTATTTCGCTCTGCCACCAGTGCAAGGGAGGCGAGCACGTCAATATCGGCGATGGCTTTTGCCGTATTTTGTATCCGAACGACTTCACGTCCTACGATATCCCGAACTTCACAATACAGCTCATATTCAAGGGCATATAATTTGTCCTCCGCTCCCAATATAGTATCTTCCAATTCTTTGAGCCGGGGTGTAATATACCGCTCTGCATTAGCAAGTGTCTGTTTGCGGGTATAATAATCCGGAACAAGGTTTTTGTAAGAATTCGTGACTTCCAGATAATATCCAAACACCTTATTATACTTTACGCGAAGATTTTTAATCCCGGTTTTTTCCCGTTCTTCTGCCTCCAGATCCGCCAGCCAGTTTTTGCCTTCTGTTTTAGCGCTTCGCAGACGGTCTACCTCTTCATTATAACCATCGCGGATAATATCGCCTTCTTTCATCGCAAGAGGCGGTTCTTCACAAATTGCTGAAGAAATCAGTGTGCACAGGTCTTCTAATGTGTCCAGGTCTTCCCACAGCTTTTTAAGCAGCGGGCTTTGCATATCTTCCAATATGTATCTAATATGAGGAAGCATTGCAAGAGAGCTCTGAAAAGCAATCATATCTCTTGGATTAGCAGATTTATAAGTGATTTTTGTAACCAGACGTTCCAAATCGTAAACCGGAGACAGGTATTCTCTGATCTCTTCTCTGGAAATAGCGTTACTCTTCAATTCTTCAACTGCATCCAAGCGTCTTTCAATCGATTCTTTATGAATCAGCGGCTGTTCAATATACTTTCGCAAGGTTCGGGCGCCCATGGCCGTCTTTGTCTTATCAAGCACCCACAGAAGAGAGCCTCTTTTATTTTTTTCGCGTAATGTTTCTGTCAGTTCAAGATTCCGACGGGTAGAGCTATCCAGAAGCATGTATTTTCCTGTTGCATAAGGGGTCAGCCTGGTAAGGTGGGAAAGAGAATTCTTCTGTGTTTCTTCCAAATATATAAGGAGAGCGCCGGCACCGATGATTCCGCAGGAATAATCTGCAATGCCCAGACCTTCCATCGAACTGACATGGAAGTGTTCTTTTAACCTGCGGACGCATATAGCATCATCAAAATACCAGGACTCCAAAGAATAGATCGTGATTTTCAGCCGTTCCCGCAGATCATCAATATCCAGTCCGCTTATAAAAAAGGCTTCGTTACAAATAAGTTCCGAAGGCATGAATTTGCAGATTTCATCCAAAAGCTTACCGCTGCTGTCAAGTTCCGTCACAAAATAATCTCCTGTTGTAATATCTGCCACAGAGAGTCCATAGCGGTCGGCAATGTATACAACGCACATAATATAATTATTTTTCGTCTCATCCAGTGTCTGCATACTAAGGTTTGTACCCGGCGTGACAATACGCACCACTTCCCTTTTAACCAGCCCTTTTGCAGTCGCAGGATCTTCCATCTGTTCACAAATAGCTACTTTATATCCTTTTGATACGAGTTTATTTAAGTAAATGTCTACGGCATGATAAGGGACTCCACACATCGGAGCCCTCTCTTCCAAACCACAGTTTTTACCCGTTAAAGTAATTTCCAGCTCTCTGGACGCAGTCAGGGCGTCGTCAAAGAACATTTCATAAAAATCCCCTAATCTATAGAATAAGATGCAGTCGCTGTATTCCTTTTTGGTTTCCATATATTGCTGCATCATTGGTGTTAATTCAGCCACATCTATCTCCTCTTTCGTTTTCATTGTGCTCATTATATCATCTTTCTTTTCATAAAGAAAGATGAAAATATTCTGCTTACAGTATATGATAAGATGGTTTTTCTTCTCCAAAAAGCCAATAACTTAAATATCCGCTTATAAAGATTCCTACCAGACACAAGCCGGAAAATATTACGATGAACGGAAAGCAGATTTGTCCAAAAAGCTGTAAAGGAAGCCCACTGTAATCCCACACTTCCAGATGAAGCCATTTATTGACAATAATTCCGGTTATGAATTCCATCGCCGTTACAAAGATAATGCATCGCAGAACCTGCCTCCACAGTGGTTCCTTCCAATGCAACAGGGAACCCTGAATATAAAAAAACAAAAGACAGATCCCTCCCAGGACAAACATGGACCAATGAGAAAAGCCGCGGAAAAGAATCTCAAAAAAATAATAGATACAACCTCCCAATGCCCAGAAGAAAATATATTCACTCAATTTTTTCATAAAAAACGCCCTCGCTATGTGTTATACTACATAGTTTAGGCGTTATAGGCACAAATTATGGGTGGGATTTTAAACCATTGTCCCCAAATAGTAAAATCCTTTGCATTCATCCAGCCTTACATCTGCGAAACTGCCAATCAAACCGGCATCTCCCGGAAAATGTACCAGCAGATTATTACTGAGCCGTCCGGTAAGAAGTGTCTCATCATGATCATTAACAGATTCCACCAGCACGGTCTGCGTAGTTCCCTCATGAACAGCACAGACTTCGGAAGATATCTCCTGCACCCGCTTAAGAAGCCTGTCAAAGCGATCTTTTACAATTTCCTGGGGAACCTGCTCTTCCATAACTGCAGCCGGGGTCCCGGTTCTTTTAGAATAAATAAAAGTAAAGGCGCTGTCGTACCGGACTTTTTCTACAATGTCCATTGTTTCCAGAAAATCTTCCTCCGTTTCTCCCGGAAACCCAACAATAATATCCGTCGTCAAGGAAATATCCGGAACCGCCTCACGAATCTTTCTTACCAATTCCAGATATTGTTCTTTCGTATATCTGCGGTTCATTTTTTCAAGGATGCGGCTGCTTCCTGACTGTACCGGAAGGTGAAGATGCTTACAGATTTTTTTAGAATCTTTCATGACCTCAATCAGTTCATCTGACAGATCCTTCGGATGGGATGTCATGAACCGTATCCGTTCCAGCCCTTCGATTTTTTCCACTTCTTTTAAAAGCTCTGCAAAACTTATGGGTTCTTCTAACGTCTTGCCATAAGAATTGACATTTTGTCCAAGCAGCATGACCTCCACAACACCGTCTGCCACCAGGCGTTTTATCTCTGCTATAATTGCTTCTTTGTCACGGCTTCTCTCCCGTCCTCTCACATAAGGCACAATACAATAGCTGCAGAAATTATTGCATCCAAACATAATGTTGACACCGGACTTAAAGGAATATTTCCGGTCCACAGGAAGCTCCTCCACGATCTTGTCCGTATCCTTCCAGATATCTACTACCATGCGGTTTTCACTCATCATGCGGCAGCATAACAGTTCTGCCAGTTTAAAGATGTTATGAGTACCAAAGATCAGATCCACGTAGGAATAGCTCTTTCGGATTTTTTCAATTACGGACGGTTCCTGCATCATGCAGCCGCACAAGGCGATCATCATGCCGGGACGCTTCTTTTTTAA
>CAJKKX010000153.1 GCA_905200565.1 uncultured Lachnospiraceae bacterium | reverse complement strand
GTAAAGTTAAAGTAGGTCCTTCCATCGGAGCTGCATTTGCACGGGCGGATGCCGCCTTCCACCACACGATTTTTTCTCACATAGAAAATCGTCTGATGGTTTCGATCATTGACTTTTTCTGGGCTTATGATAAATATTATAAAGTCAAAACTACCCATGAATATCTGCGTGTCACCGTTGATAAACATGTACATATATACGAAGCATTGAGGGCCCGGGACCGCGATGCTTTCCACGACGCCATGCAGTATCATTTCAATTGCGAATACTACAAAAAATAAGTCCTCAGGAGGATATTTTTCATGCAGAAGCAAATTCCATTTCAGATCAGTTCCAGAACATACGACATTCTTGTAATCGGCAGCGGTCTTGCCGGTCTTACTGCCGCTTTTCGTGCCGCCGATGCCGGAGCCTCCGTTCTTCTTTGTCCCAGCACGCGGCTGTGTTCCGGCTCCAGTTTTTACAGCCACATGGATACGCTCCACTGCCAATGTACCATAGATAAATCCGATGAAGAAGTTTTTATGGAAGATATCCGCAATTGCAGCGCGCATATGAATGATGCTTTTTTAAACCGGTATTATATCAGGCATATCGCCTCCTGCATTCAATATCTGAACCGCATGGGTATCCCCTTTCACAAGCTTCCGGAACCCAAGCTTGCCTGCTTTGCCAGCCACCCTCATGACCTGTATTACTGGAAAGACTGGAAAGCTATCCGGCATTCCATGTATCAGACGATCCGGCAGGAAAAAAATATAGATTTGCAGGAGCATACAGAGCTGATCCATATTATCCTGGATGCTTCCTCCGCCGCCCCCAGAATCGGCGGCGCCTGCTTTTACCACAAAGATACCCGGAACTATGAATTTATTTCCGCAAAAGCTGTCATTCTCGCCACCGGCGGTTTTGGCGCCCTGTACAAGCACAATCTGAACAGCCCTGACGTTTCGGGGAACGGTCATGCCCTGGCTTTAAAGGTCGGTGCTTCGCTGATCAACCTGGAATTTAATCAATTCATTCCCGGCTTTATCTCGCCCGGATATAAGATCGTATTTCGTGAAGGAAGTCTGGATTACTGTGAAGGGCTCTATGACACGCAGGGAAACAATGTCTTACAGAAACAGTTTTCCTCTGTCGATGAAATGAAAAAATGCCTGCGGCTTCGCGCCGCCCACGGTCCGTTTACTACCTCAGACGGCTCCGCGGATTTTGATTTTGCCTTATTAAAGGCCTCGCTGTCGTCTCCTGACAACGGTGTCCTGATTCGCTACCATGATGAAATTTTAAAAGACGGCAGGAGTTATATAAAGGATTATATCCGATGGCTGAAGGAAACCTTTCATATCGATATTGTAAAAGATCCGATCACTATTGCGCCGTTTTTTCATGCGGCCAATGGCGGAATACTGGTGGATCACGACTGTCAGACCTCCATTGCCGGTCTCTTTGCCTGCGGAGAATGCGCCGGCGGGATCCACGGTGCAGACCGGCTTGGCGGAAACGCCTCCGGAAGCTGCCTCGTATTCGGCACACTGGCCGCCCATTCTGCCGCGCGTTATTGCAGCAATACGGACATCCTGTCCGTAACTGAGCAGGAAATCCAGCGGCAAATGCGTTCTGTCTGCCGCGCCGCCGACACTCCCGCTGCCTCTGCAGCCGCTTCCCGCTCCCCTTCCGCCGTCATAGCAGAAGTCAGGGAACTGATGTGGACGCACTGTAATATTGTACGAACCCAGAACGAACTCGACGAAGTCCTTCACCGGCTCTGCGCGCTTCAATCATCCTACTTCCCATGGGAGCTGCTGACCGCAGATACGGATGTTGCCCCTGAGCTGATATTCCAGGCAGAGAATTTCCTGACGCTTGCACAGGCCATCGTATCAGCCATGGCCGAACGCAAAGAAAGCCGGGGCGCACATTTCCGGCAGGATTATCCGCACCAGAACCGTTCCTTCCGGAAAAGAATTGCGGTTCGCATCCGTCACGGATCCATCGAAACCTTTGACAGCCCCTGCCGGGATAACATGCCAGTGCTGTAATGCCGGTCTCTGTTCGTCAGCATAACAGGCTGCCTCATCAATAGCCAAATCCATGCAGCCACTCCTCTACATCGGCAGCCACGTCGGATACAGACGCTTCTGCTGTTTCATGGACAACGGCAAATCCATCGGAAATCACTGTGGCATCCGGTTCCAGTTCCTGAATCGTGTCGGGTGTCCCGGAAAGTCGGCTGCCTCTGTGCACATCGAAAGGAATAATCGTCTTTCCGGAGAAGTCATATTCGTCAAAGAAGCTGTACATCACCTGAGGAAGGTCATACCACCACAGCGGATAGCCCACAAAAATCGTGTCATACTCATCTAAATTTTCGATATGTGAAGTCAGTTCCGGACGTTCATCGTTTTCCTGCTCCACAGAAGCATACTCGATCAGATCATTGATGTCGCCCGGGTAGTTTACCGAAGTTTCAATGGAGAACAGGTCGCCGCCTGTGACAGCCTGAATGTCCTCCGCTACCGTCCGAACCAGGCCCTTTGCTTCGCCGTTTACTTCCGTGACGCTGGCAGAGGAAACGGCGTCTACATCGCTGTTTTCAGCGACTGCAAAATAAGCGATCAGAACCTTTCCTTTTCCTGCGTTCTCTGCGTTGTCAACGCTCTCTGTCGCGTTATCTCCGTTATCCTGCAAACCGCTTTCCACGCTACCCTGCGAGTCCTGCACACTGCTTTCCACGCTATCCTGCGAGTCCTGCACACTGCTTTCTGCAGTCTGACCGGATTCGCTCTGCGCAGACGAATTGCCGGTATTGTCAGAGTCATTCGCTGCTCCGCAGGCCGTCAGCCCAAGCGTCAGTGCAGCAGCTAATACAAATGCAATTTTTCTTTTCATGATTCTTTCATTCCTTTCGTTTTATGCATGGATCCTCATAGCATTTAAGGCTCTTGCCGTACTGGATGAATAGTGGTTGATAATCTCACTGTGTCCGATGTCCAGCGCTGCAATCGCGTCCATGTCCTTTTTATCCAGAGTAAAATCCCAGATATTTAAGTTTTCCTCCATCCGCTCCTTTCGGGTGGATTTGGGAATGATAACGACGCCTCTTTGAATATGCCACCGTAAAATGATCTGCGCCGTACTCTTTTGGTATCTGGCAGCGATTTTACTCAGAAGGCGGTGCCGGAAGATATTCTTTTGTCCCTCGGAAAGAGGTCCCCATGCCTCCGGCTGTACCTTGTACCGCTTCATGGTTTGAATGGCAGAAATCTGCTGATAAAACGGATGCATTTCCACCTGGTTGACTGCAGGCTGTATTTCATGGTTCGCACACAGATCTACCAGACGGGCCTCGTCAAAATTACAGACTCCGATAGCGCGGATGATTCCCTCCTGATACATTTCTTCCATGGCCCGCCATGCTCCATAGTAATCCCCGAAAGGCTGATGGATCAAATACAGATCCAGATAGTCCAGTCCCAGCCGCTTCATGGAATCCATAGCAGCCTTTTTTGCCCCCTCATAGCTGGTATCCTGCACCCACAGCTTCGTGGTAATAAATAATTCTTCGCGGGGAATGCCGGATTTCCTGACCGCATCTCCCACACCTTTCTCATTTCCATAAGAAGATGCCGTATCGATCAGCCGGTATCCAACGGAAAGCGCATCACTGACACATCTTTCACATTCCTCCGGCGGGATCTGAAACACGCCATACCCTTCCTGGGGCATCGTTACCCCGTTATTCAACGTAATATATTCCATACGAATCCTCCCTTATCAGGTACAATAAACGGCCCTAAAAGTCTTCCCATTTGCTTTAAAATCTATTATAATACAGACACATACTGAAAAGGAGGACTTGTTATGGCCGAATTAAATCAGTTTTACCAGCTGGTCGCCATTGCCGATACCGGCACACTGTCAAAAGCCGCAGAAATTGTTCACATCTCTCAGCCGGCACTTACCCGTTCCATCCAGAAATTAGAAGCCGAATGGAACGTCACTCTGTTCGACCGGCAGAAAAATAAAATCACCCTGAATAAGACCGGAAAGCTTGCTGTCCAGTATGCCAGACGGATTCTGGACGATGTAAATACAATGACAGGTGCGATCCAGGCTTATGAGCGGAGTCTGCGCACCATTTCCATCGGAGCCTGCGCTCCCGGTCCTTTATTGGAATTGCTCCCGGAACTGACAGAGCGTTTTCATGGAATGGCTCTGAACTCCGAAACAGCAGTCCGGGAACGTTTACTCCCCGGATTAGAAAAAGGCACCTACCAGATCATCATTACTGATCAGGAAGTATCTGCCCCGGATGTTCTTTGCCGTCCGCTCTGTACCGAAGACCTCTGTCTTACCGTCCCTCCGGCCCATCCCCTTGCAAACCGCAAAGAGGGTATTTATCTGGATGACCTGGCAGGGGAGACTATGCTGCTGTTCAAAGAAATCGGCATCTGGGAAGAACGGGTGATCTCGAAAATGCCGCAGACAAATTTCATTCTCCAGGATCAGGATGAAGCCTTCTCGGCGCTCGTTCAGCTTTCCGCACTTCCTGCCTTTGCTTCAAACCTGACATTAAAACACAGCGAGCGCTGGGCAGAACGAACCAACCGCATGGTGCTTCCCATCCTTGATCCGGAAGCCCATATCACATTTTATTGCTGTGTACATAAATCTCACAAGGCATATCTGCCAGGCCGCGCATGATGCAATGGGCATCTCCACACCATTGTTCAGCAAAGCTGCGCTCCGTCTTTGAAAGTATTGTAACTCATTGATGATCGGAGCTTGTTTTTTCAATCCATTTGTCTCTCCCAAAAAGCTGCCGCATTGTCAAGCCAGCCTTCGGCAACTGTGCCTTCGCCCAGACCGAAACCATGGGGAAGCCCATCAAATACTTCAATCTGGGCATCTGTCCCCTGCGCCTGTATCTGACGGATCCGTTCCTCCATCATTCGATAAGAGGCGATTCCATCCCTTGTACCAACACAATTATAGGTCGGCGGCTCATCCCCGGTCACTTCGGACAGCCCCGTATACTGCATAATAACCGCTGCCGGACGGGGATACGCTTCTTCCCCAAAGCTTTCTGTTCCATAGGAGCCAAGCCATGCGGCCATCCGCGCCCCTGCGGAGCCACCCCAAAGGGAGTAATCCGTCATATCTATCTGCAATTCCTCTGCGTGTTCATGGAGAAAGGCAATAGCCCGCGCCAGATCCTCACAGGCGGTCTGTGCGCCGGGACGGTAAATCAGAGCAAAAGCATTGTAGCCTTTCTTAGAAAGCTCCAGTGCATGAGGAAAACTGTCCTGCATGGCACCTACATAGACAAAGCCGCCGCCCGCATTACAGATCGCTGTTTTCCCATCCGGCTCTCCCCGGAAGAAAAACAGACCGGTATTTTCTTTCTGCGGATCTTCTGTCTTTTCTTCCTCCGTATAAATATCGTAGAAAACCGTATCTCCCGCCGCAGCGTTTTCGCCCAGGTGGTTCACGATTTCCACGGTCTTATCCGGATTTATGTAAGTATACCAGGTCAGAATATCCCCCACATTCTCCAGTGTCAGCTCACTGCTGATCGTCCGGTCGACCGGGAAGATCAATCTGCCGTACTCCCCAAACACCGGGTTATCGATCACATCCTGCACTCTGGTTTCCCTGGTCACACCTGCGAAGCTATCTTCGCCTTCCGGCAGCTCAGAATCATCCGGTTCCGAATCGACTGTGGTTCCCGAACTCTGACTGGTCGGTTTGGAATCAGCAGGCGTATCCTGCGGACTATCTGACTGCCCATATGCAATTATGCAAAAAGTAAGCATACATAACAAAAAATTTGCCGCAAAAACACGCTTCATCCTGCATATCCTCCTCTCAATGCAGGTTTAATACGAATTTTACGAATGCCGGATCATCATGGTTTACAATCTCACTGTGCCCCAGATCCTTTGCGGCAATCTGCTGCATTTCTTCCTCCGTCAATTCAAAATCCCAGATGTCAATATTCTGCTCCATCCGATCCACATGAACGGATTTCGGAATAATGGAAACTCCACGCTGTGCGTTCCATCTAAGTGCTATCTGCGCTGCTGTTTTTCCATATTTGCTGCCGA
>CAJKKX010000152.1 GCA_905200565.1 uncultured Lachnospiraceae bacterium | reverse complement strand
CCCCAGCCTGTCCTTCAGCTCGCCCATCTCGGCAAACACCGCGCCGGACGCTCCCGCGGATACTGCCTCCCGGTCCATTCCGACAAGAAACGACAGCACATTTCCAAGCACGCCGCCTGCCAGATAAATCGCAAGGTAGCGGGCTGCGCCGCTCCTCGCCTCCAGCATATCCCCGGCAAACCACAAAAGCAGCATATTATAAAATAAATGCTGCCATCCAAAGTGAAGAAACATGCTGGTAAACAATCGGTAGTACTCCCCGTTCTCAATTACATACGGAGGATACATTGCCCCGCAGGAAAGCATCTGTTCTGTGTCCGGGACGCCGCCGCTCAGCGCCGTGACGACCAGAAACACTGCTGTATTGATCAGAACCATCAGCAGATTTGTTTTTCTTCTGCTGCGGATATAAGCGAATCCTTCCATCTCCATATATTTTATTTGCCTTTCCTGAATTTTTCACTTGTATATTTGATTTTTATGTATTAGAATGAAGTCATAATAAATATTAAAGGAGGACAAGTATTATGGCATATGTAATTTCTGATGAATGCGTAAGCTGCGGAACCTGCGCAGATGCATGTCCGGCAGAAGCTATCAGCGAAGGCGATGGCAAGTATGTGATCGATGCAGATGCATGTCTTGAGTGCGGTACTTGCGAGAGCGAATGCCCGACAGGCGCTATCTCTGCTGAATAATCCGGAGAATTACCGAAATTATGGGGCGTGCTTTGCACGCCCTGATTTTTATGCTCGAAACAGTCTCCTTACCTTCGCCTGAGCATGTCCCAGAAGCTGCGCTTCTCCCGTGCTGCCGCCACCTTCTGATGCGCCCGGATAATCTCATCCAGCCGCCGGAAACGTTCTTCCTCATGCTTTTCCTGCATACGCAGAAGATAATCTGTCTCTTTCGCCATAGATTCTTCAAGCCGGCTCTGCAGTTCCTCATTGTTGTCTTTTACAACTCGCTCTACGATCTCCTCCACTAACTCCTTAAACTGACGAAGCTTTTCTGCGTTATTCTGCATTTCTATCAGGGATGTCTGTTCTGCCGCCGACTGCTCCTGTTGTATTTTCTCCTCCGGTCTGTAATTCGTGCTTTGCAGGACTGCCTTTATTGCCTTCAGCTGCAGCCCCTCTTCCTTCAGTTTCTTCACATTTTGAAAAATCTCAATATTTTCTCGGGTGTAGTATCGGTGCCCCAGCTCTGTTCTGCCGATGGGAATTTCAAGCTCGTCTTCCCAATAGCGGAGAACATGGGCTTCCACTGCGACCATCTTTGCCGCATCGGAAATCAGATAGCGCTGCTCCTCCACAATACTTCCCTCCATATTCAGTTTTCTACATATATTATATCATATTTATGCAATCTTCGCATAAAAATATTTTGCTATTTTTAGACAATATTTGCATAGGAAAAGCTGCCGCACCCGCTGTTTGCCCGGTACGGCAGCTCCAATAAACACTATCTGAACTTTTTAGGAAGATTTCTTCTTGGATACTACGTCGAAGATAACGGCTGCCAGAAGCACAAGACCTTTTACAACCTTCTGCATGTTCTGGTCGGTGCCCATGATAGACATACCCTGGTTGATGATACCCATAAGAAGCGCACCGACGATAACGCCCGGCACGGTACCGATTCCGCCGTATGCGGAAGCGCCGCCGATAAAGCAGGAGCCGATTGCATCCATCTCGTAGTTCTGACCGTAGGTCGGCTGTGCGGAGGTCAGACGCGCGATGGTAAGCATACCTGCCAGTGCAGAAAGAAGACCCATGTTTGTGTAAGCGATAAAGTAAACCATATCGGTGTTGATACCGGAAAGCTTTGTCGCCTTCTCGTTGCCGCCGACTGCGTAGAAATAACGTCCGATGGTCGTCTTGCTTGTGATATAGCCGTAGATCAGTACCACGATCAGTACCCATACGAGGGAGGTCGGGATACCCTTGTGCTGCGCAAGCTTGACAGTTAAAAACATGATAACTGCGCAGATAATGATCATTTTTATGTACATTGCAACGACATTTCCTGTCTCGTAGCCTTTTTTCTTACGGTTCATATGGCCGCGCACCGTCACGAATATGTAAATCAGACATGCGATAATACCTGCCGCCATCGCCACGCGGTTTAAGCCCTCTCCGCCGCCAAGGAAATCCGGAACGTAGCAGTTTGCGCCGCCGCCGAACAGTACGGTAAAGGTCTCCGATTTGATCGGGAGCGTCTTACCGCCGAGCACCACGTTGGAAAGTCCGCGGAATACAAGCATACCGGACAGGGTGGTGATGAAAGGCGGGATGCGGAAAAATGCGATCCAGAACGCCTGCCATGCGCCGATCAGAGCGCCGAGGAGCAGCATCAGAATGACTGCAGCGAAAACCGGAACGCCCATGTTTTCCATAAGAACACCGCCTACCGCGCCGACGAAGCAGACAACGGAACCAACGGAAAGGTCGATGTTGCCGCCGGTTAAGATACAGAGCAGCATACCGGTTGCCAGAACGAACACGTAAGCGTTCTGTGAAATGAGGTTTGTAATATTCTGCGGGAACAGGATCTTGCCCTGTGTGCCCCAGGTGAAGAACAGTGTTACCAGCACCAATACAATTATCATGGTATATTTTGTGATAAAATCTCTTACTTTTGCGCTATTCATCTCTTACTCTCCTTTACTCGACTTCAGAATACATGCCATAATCTTCTCCTGCGTCGCCTCCGCCTGCGTCAGCTCGCCGGCGATCCTTCCCTCGTTCATGACATAGATTCTGTCTGACATTCCCAATACCTCCGGAAGCTCGGAGGAAATCATGATCACTGATTTTTCCGCCGCTACCAGATCATTGATGATACAGTAAATCTCGTATTTTGCACCGACGTCGATACCTCTGGTCGGTTCGTCCAGGATCAGAATATCCGGGTCTGCGAACATCCACTTTGCCAGAAGCACCTTCTGCTGGTTTCCGCCGCTTAAGTTTCCGACGTTCTGTTCCACTGTCGGACACTTCGTTTTCAGCTTTTCCTTATATTCCACGGCTACCGCATATTCCTTATCCTTGTCGATAACCACGCCGTCGCTGACGCCCTCCAGGTTTGCCAGCGTCGTGTTTGTCTTGATCGAATTAGAAAGGATCAGTCCGTCGCCCTTGCGGTCCTCCGTCACATATGCAAGCTTGTGATGAATCGCGTCACGCGCATTCTTTAAATGCACCTCTTTGCCGTTCAGCAGAAGCGTTCCGCTGATGTTTGCTCCATAGCTTTTTCCAAAAACACTCTTTGCAAGCTCGGTACGTCCGGCGCCCATCAGACCGGAGATCCCGACTACCTCGCCCTTGCGCACCTTGATGGAAACGTTGTCCACTACCTTGCGCTCACTATAAACAGGGTGATAGACCGTCCAGTTTTTCACTTCCATATTGACTTCGCCGATCTTTACATTGTGGCGTTTCGGGAAACGGTCTGCGATCTCACGTCCGACCATGCCCTTAATGATGCGGTCCTCGGTAAATTCGTCCACGCCCTTCACCAGCGTCTCAATCGTGGCACCATCGCGAATGACGGTAATCTTATCCGCCACATAGGAAACCTCGTTCAGCTTGTGCGTGATAATGATACAGGTCATTCCCTCTTTTTTAAATTTCAGAAGCAGGTCGAGCAGCGCCTTTGAATCCGTCTCGTTCAGGGAAGACGTCGGCTCGTCCAGGATCAGAAGCTTCGCATTCTTCGCAAGCGCCTTTGCGATTTCCACAAGCTGCTGCTTGCCGACGCCGATGTCCTTGATCAGTGTGCGGGAGGATTCCGTCAGTCCCACCTGTCTCATATATTTTTCAGCTTCCCCATAGGTCTCGTCCCAGTTGATAGAAGCTTTTTTTCCGCGTTCATTTCCCAGGAACATGTTCTCGCCGATCGACATGTACGGAATCAGCGCAAGCTCCTGGTGAATAATAACAATCCCTTTTTCTTCACTCTCTTTAATATGATGGAATTTACATATATCGCCGTTGTAGATGATATCGCCTTCATAGGAACCGAAGGGATAAACGCCGGAGAGCACGTTCATCAGAGTGGATTTGCCCGCTCCGTTCTCGCCGACGAGCGCGTGGATCTCGCCCTCCTCTACCTGAAGATTTACGTTGTCAAGCGCTTTCACACCGGGGAATGTTTTGGTGATATTTTTCATTTCCAGTAGTATCTTTGCCAAAATTGCTCCCTCCAAACTTTTCTTATCAATCACTAAAGAACAGGCGGGCGAAAGGCCCGCCTGTATAAGACTTTCTGCTGTGTATGTCTTACTGGATCTGATCCTCTGTGTAGTAACCGGAATCGATCAGGATCTCTTTGTAGTTGTCAGCGGTAACTGCTGTCGGCTCGCAAAGGAATGACGGGATAACGCCTGTGCCGTTGTCATATGTCTCAGTATCGTTTACCGGAACCTCAGCCCCTGTGATGATAGCGTCAACCATTTCAACAACCTTGGATGCCAGAGCACGGGTATCCTTGAATACGGACATAGCCTGTGTGCCGTCAACGATGTGCGGAACGTTTGCGATGTCGCAGTCCTGACCGGTGATGATCGGGTACTCGCCAGTGTAGTTAGCTGCCAGAGCGTTCACAACGCCAAGTGCTGTGGAGTCGTTGGAAGCAAGCACTGCGTGAAGAGTCGTGCCGTCTGCATAGTTGGAGGACAGGATGTTCTCGAATCTGGACTGTGCAGCGTCAGTTGCCCAGTTGAGGGTAGCTACTTCATCTTTTGTCATCTGACCAGACGGAACAACCAGCTTACCTGCATCGATGTACGGCTGAAGAACGTCCATAGCGCCGCCGAAGAAGAAGTTTACGTTGTTGTCGCCCGGGTCGCCTGTTACCATTTCAATGTTGAACGGTCCGTCCTGGTTCTCAAGATCCAGAGCGTCTACAAGGAATTCACCCTGTGTCTTACCTACCAGGTAGTTATCGAAGGTTGCATAGTAGGAAACTGCATCCGTGTTCATGATCAGACGGTCATATGCGATAACCGGGATGCCTGCTTCTTTTGCCTGTGCAAGAACGGTTCCAAGGGAGTCGCCGTCGATGGAAGCAACAACCAGAAGCTGGTCGCCGTTAGCGATCATGTTCTCGATCTGGGAAGCCTGTGTAGCGGAATCATTTCCTGCATACTGAAGGTCTACTACGTAGCCTTTTTCTTCCAGCTGAGCCTTCATGTTTTCGCCGTCCTGGTTCCATCTCTGAAGATCCTGTGTCGGCATTGCAACGCCGATCGTTTCACCTTCTGCACCAGCGGTAAGTCCAAGACCTGCCAGCATTGTAGCTGCGAGAGCTGCTGTTAAAAGTTTTTTGTTCATTTTGCATTTCCTCCGTTTACAATTTTATTCCGTTTTCGGTATTTTGACTATAACACAAAAGTACCGTGTATGTCACTAGACAAAAATCAAAAACACTCGCATTATTTTGTGGAATTTTAACAAGAGAGCAGCGAAAATAGCATTATTTTGTGATGGATTTGTGCTAATTAAAAAGCAGTAATGTGCTCACAGAAAGCCCTGTGATAAAATACAGGCATTTTTTCAGCGCAAAAAAGGCACGAAACGCCCTTTTCAAAGCGCCTCATGCCTCTCTTTACTGGATTATAAATGATATCCTTAAATGGTTACCGTATCAAACAGCTCTTTTACGGTCGGGTAGATCTTTGCAAATTTCGTGACAAGCCGTTCCGCTGGCGCTTTGCGCTGGGCGGCATTTTCTACCATATCAATGATCCGGGAAGCGGCGGACTGTGCATAGGAGTTAACGACCCGCATCGTTAGGGTTCCTGGGCCGTTAATCATGCCGCTGAGCAATTCAGATTCCGGCCCGGCATTTTGCGGGGCGCTTTCGCCAGTAATGGCGGAGGCGTCCACCGTGCTTTCGCCGGAAAGCACCACGCCATCGAGCGGGATGCGCTCAAAGGGCAAAATTTGCAGTGTTGCGCCTACTTCCACCCCTTGCGCGGAAACTTGCTGCGTGGCTCCGTCCGGCAGCAAAAGATTGGCGGTATCCGGCCGGATTTCAGATAACGCGGCGATTGATTTGCGGGAGCGGCCGACTGCATAGTGCTCAAACAATTCTCCCACGCCAAAAAAGAGGGTAACGGCGG
>CAJKKX010000151.1 GCA_905200565.1 uncultured Lachnospiraceae bacterium | reverse complement strand
GTTCCGATCTGGCCGGCCACCTCTTTCATGGCGTCATAATATTCCACAAATCCCGCCTGTCTCGACTGGTAAGTACACGTAATCTTCGCTCCCGCCGCCGGAATATTTCCATCTATGCCGTCGCCAAAAGTAATCTTTCCGGTCTCATAGTCAAAGGTACAGACATTTGCCGCTCCCTGTCCTTCCAGAGAGTCTACAATCTGCCATGCGCTGCCCGCTACCGATACCGTCGCACTGTCCTCCACAACCGGAACATAGTATACATAGCGTTCTTCGTTTGGCTTTCCGTCACTGTTCGATGCGGCAGCCCTCCAGTCCGCTTTTTTTGCCACATTGGTTGTGTTCTGATAATAACTCCTCTGTCCTGCCGTATAGGTCATGACGCCTCCGTTAATGTATGCGTCTACCGCGCTGCGGTTTCCTTTCCCTGCCATCCAGTAGTCCTGGCCGGTATCGCTGAACTCATTTCCAAGTTCAAACCGTACCACGCCGTATGGCTCTTCATGTCCGTTTTTCGCACGCTCGGCCGCCCAGTCAACGCCCCCGTTCGGATTGCTTCCGTCATTCGGCGCATTCAGATACTCTACCAGGTCCGCCGCATCCTGAGGATTGCCCCTCCCCAGTCCATATACAAAAATCGCCTCCGAACCCAGGTCGTCATAAATCCATTTCATCGCTTCATCCACGCCAAAAACCGGATTTACCGGAATCTCTCCCGGATTCGAATAAAAATTATTTCCCGCAATGGTCGGCTGTCTCTCTTCCAGCGGCCCGATCGTATCCTTCCAGGTAAAAAGATTCGATACCGTACCTCCCGGATAACGCACAGAACCAAAGTTTGCCTCTTTAGAATAGGAATCAAATGCTTCGGCAATCGCATTCGTATTGGTATCCCAGCTTCCGTAACCATCCTTATGATAACGGTGATTGATTCCAAACATGGCGGATGGAATCTCCCTCACTTCATCCTTTGTATCCACCTCAATCGTGATGACCGCCTGCGGGCTCTCTGTCGCCCCAAATTCATCATACAGAGCTTTTACCGTGTCCGCATTTACCACCTTATTATAATATCGCAGCTCGTCTACATGTCCTTTGACTGCTCCTACTGCATTCATATTCTTATGAATCCCCACCAGAATATCTGTTGCCGCATTTACGGATATTCCATTCAAGACACTTTCTTCTGCAAGACTTCCGTTTATATAAAACTGCATCTTTTTTGCATCGTGATCATAGGTAACTGCTACATGATGCCAGCTATTCAGCGCAATCGTCTGATTGTCACACACAGCGTCCGCCCCATTCAGATAACTTCCATATTTTCTGTTTGTGTTCAAATAGAGAATCGTTCTGCCATCCGCTCCTGTATTGGATGCGTCGGCTGTCTGCTGAAACAGGTTAATTTTATCTCCGTTCAAAACGCCGTCGTCATACTTCACCCAGGCACAAAAGGTAAAATCATCCGTAGATGAATTCAATCCTTTCCCGGCGTCTTTCAGGTTCAATTTAATATAAGAATTCGCCGCCTTACTGAAATAAGCGCTTCCTCCCGATATACCGTCCCCGCTTTTTAAAGTAACTCCGCTTCCTGATTTTTCTGCTGTTACATTCGTTCCGGAAACACTGTTGGCCAGCCGCGCTGTTTCTGTGTCTCCATCAAATTTCCAGTACCCCACCAGTCCATCTGTCAGATTCGCCTCTGCCTGAACCTGAAGAGCTCCCGCACAGGAAAAGGCTCCTCCTGCGGCAACACAGGCCGCCATCAGCAGCGCAATCATCTTTTTCATACTCTTTTTCATGCTTTCCTCCATTTCTTCCATGCTTTATTTTACCTTTGCCTTTTTGCTCATCCCAGCCTTCCTCAGTTTTTTCAGCAATTGCTTTTTCTGTTTTTTGTTCATCTTCTTCGCACTGACGGTCAGTTTGGCGGATGTCTTCTTAAACGCTGCCGTCCGGATGGTTTTTACCCCTTTTCCTTTTAACTGAACGTTCTTCAGATTTTTGCATCCCATAAATGCCTGCTTTCCGATTACCGCGACATTCGGGCCGAGAATCACCTTCCTCAATCTGGTATTCCCCATCATGATCCGTTCTCCGGTTTCTGTGACTTTACAGGTTACGCCACCGATTTTCACGGTTGCGGGAAGGTTCAGTTTTGACGCTTTTTTATTCAGGACACGGATTAACTTTGCCGTTTTCTTTTTTTCATCCGTCACCTGATAACGCCCGATTCCCACCGTTTTCTCCGCGCCCTTTTCAAACTTTTCTTCCACAGGAAGGGTGGGCTCTGTTTCGGGCGGGTTCGTTTCCGCCTCCTGTTTCTTTGTAAACCTGGCCGTCAGCTCCACAGAGGCCGTAACGGTAAAGGTGTAGGCTGCATCCTTCGATACCCTATCATTACCGTTATACCAGCCGGCAAACTCATAACCATTATCCGGTACCGCGGTAACGGTCACCTCGCTGCCAGGAGCTGCCTTCGTGCTTCCGCCGGCCCTTCCGCCGCTTTCCGCTCTGGCTGTAACGGTCAGCCTCTCTACCGGAATCTTAAAGCTGGTGATCGAATGCGGCGCCAGCCTGTATTCCATGTCCGCTCCCTCACTGCTTACCGTAGTCTTTACCACATCTACCTGATTCGGGTGTTCCAGTGTATTTTCATCCTCCACGCTTTCGGAAGTCAGATACCATACCTCCATCTCCTGGGCCGTCAAATCTCTCCCAGCCACCCCGATCGTAACAGGCGTCTCCTCACTTCTATGATTATTTACTACCGTCACATAAACATTTCCCTCATCGTCCTTCGTAGCGTACGTTTTTACCATAGGAACGTCCCAGTTTCCATTCTGCACAAAGGTATAATATGTCCCGTTTCCGGCAATCTCCTGCCCAATCTGCTTACTTCCGGTCATATGATTAAAGATAGAAAACATCTTTGCGGAAGGTGTGGATACAAAGCTGTATGAGCCATCGTCATTCCGGATTGCCTGAATCACGCACTGCGCCCCGTTGCCGAGATCGTCTGACGCATACGGATAATCCACCAGGCAATGCTTATTCAGATAAGGTGTGCCAAGATTGATATAATCAATCATCTCATTCGCCAGATACACCGCATGTCCGATTCCACGAACAAGCTGCATATTGTGCCGGTAAATACCAAACTCGGAAACCACGGGTACTTTGCCTTCTCCCATCAGCTCTTTCAATTCCTTCACACGGCTTATATTATGTTCCTGGGAACGTCCCAGGAGCTTTTCATAAAACTCAGGATCGCTTTCCGGTATATTGATATACCCGCCGCCGCTTCCGCTCGTCTCACTGTAAGGATGGATTACCGCTCCATCATATTGATTTCCCGCATCCTTCAATGCCTGAATTGCTGACTCTTTTTCCATACAGGAGTACACTTCCACTTCCATTCCCAGTTCTGCCGCAATCTCTTTCAGCTCACGGTAATAGTCGGTAAAACCGTCCTGCATACTCGTATAAGCGGCATTGATGCTCTGTCCCGCTGCCGGTATATTGCCGTTCGTCCCATCTCCGAACGTGATTTTTCCCGACGCATAGTCAAACGTACAGACATTCTCCCGTCCTCGCCCTTCCAGCGAATCCACGATCTGCCATGCCGTTCCGCCCACATTGACAGAAACGCTTCCTTCTTTTACCGGTTTATACCGCACATACCGAACCTGCCCTGCCGTGCCATCGCTGTTTGCCGCCGCATTTCTCCAGTCCTCTTCCTGTACGGTTTTCGTGTTCTGTCCAAATGTCATCTCACCGCCGTTTACGTAAGCCTGCGCCATTCTGTCATAAGAGCTGCTGCCGCACCCCGGCATCCAGTAATTCTGCCCCCAGAGCCCCATCTCATTTCCAATCTCAAAGCGGGTAACTCCATAAGGCTCTTCGTGTCCATTTTCTTTTCGCACCTCGGCCCAGTCGATACCGCCGTTCGGGTTTGTGGCATCTCCATCCGCCGGGGCATTCAGATACTCGAACAGGTCGGCCGCATCCGCCGCGCTTCCCTGTCCCATAGCATAGACCCAGACAGCCTCCGAGCCAAGCTCGTCATAAATCCATTTCATTGCCTCGTCCACACCGAAATTCGGCGTAATCGGCGCGCTGGTATTTCCATGAATCGTTTTCTTTCTCTGCTCTGCCGGCCCGATCGCACGTTTCCAGTCAAACAGATTGGACACGGTTCCTCCCGGATAGCGTACCGAACCAAACGCCGCTTCTTTCGCATACTCGGTAAACTGCTCCTCCATCTTCTGTTCCGCGGCATTCCAGGAGCTGTATCCATCGTTATGGTACCTGTGATTGATGCCAAACATCGCCGGGGAAATATCTCTCACCTCTTCGAATGGGTCTACCGTAATCAAAATTGGTTCTTTTTCTTCCTCCGGCAGCTTAAACTCATCATACAAGGCCGCAATCGTATCCGCGCTCACAACCTTATTATAGTAACGAAGTTCATCCAGGCTCCCTTTCAAGGCCCCGGACTGTTCCATATTTTTATGGATCCCTATCAGAATATCTGTAGCCTCATCTGCAAACGCCCCGCTCAGAGTACTCTCCTTTTTTAAGACCCCGTTTATGTAAAACTGTAGCTTTTTCGTCCCGTGATTGCAGGTGACCGCTACGTGATGCCATTTTCCAAAAACAATCCCCGTATCGCATACCACATCTGTTCCTGTCAGGTAGGTGCCGTATTGCCTCTGCCCATTCACATACAGAATTGTTCTGCCGCTCCCCATCTGCTGAAAAAGGTTCATCTTCCCGCCTGAGGATGAGGCTTCCGCATCATAATTCACCCATGTCGCAAAGGTAAAATCATCGGCAGACGCATTCAACAATCCCTGCTCCAAATCCGTTCTTTTCATTTTCAGCCAGGAATCCGCCGCCTTTTGAAACGAAACCGAACCGCCCGATATTCCCCCGTCACTTTTCAACACGACGCCGCTTCCGGACTTTATCACCTCTGTATTCGTGCCGGACACCTCATTTTCCAGCCGTGCCTCATCCGTGTCCCCGTCAAATTTCCAGTAACCGATCAATCCCTCTGACAGATTAGCTTCCGCACGGACTCTCATGTCTCCCACATAAGGCATGATACCTGACGCCGCCACACATCCTGCCACCAATAATGACAGCGCTTTCTTACTTCTGTTCTTCACTCTTTCTCCCCCTCTTTCTTAATATTTTACGATCATCATACTATATTTTTATATCATTTGCCCTATTTTTTTGACATTTCCCCACTTTTCATATACACTATAGAAAAACCTCAAAGGAGATGTCATGAAAAAATATAATTTTTTTACATTATTCACAGTACTTCTCTGCCTCCTGTTTGTGCTTTCCGGCTGTCGGGATTCCGAACCGGTGAAACTCGTAAAATCAGAGCTAAGCCAAATACAAAAACTCGACGAACATACCATCCAGACTTTTATTTCCTATAAAAACATGATTCCTTCTGGTTCCGACTCACAAACCGACTCGGACGCTGCCGAAGCAATACAGCTCTTTTTTCAAAATTTTGACTACTGCATTCTCTCTTCTAGCATAACAGAAGAAAACGCCACTGTAAATGTGGAAATTGAAAATATAGACGCCAAAGCCCTGGCAAAAGATCTCTGTCTGGAACTGATCGCCCGTTCCACCTCACCGAACCCGGAAGACTCGCCGCTTTCCACCACAGGCTCTTATTTTTCTCTCCTGTATGACATTCTTTCTTCCGGAACATACGAATCCGTCAAAACCACGGCACATTTTCATCTGACCGAAACAGACGACGTCTGGCATATTCAGAGCGATGAGTCACTGGAGAACGAAATTGTGGGCGGCTTTATCTCCTATCTGCGTAATCCTTACCTTGTGACGCCGGAGGAGATTACCGCCAAAGTCTTTGAAATGATGCAGAAACAAACGGCAGAGGACTGGGTCTTTTATCTTGGGATGAACGATATTTTTTCTACTTACAGTACGCTCGCCAAAAAAGTGGACCTTGCGCTTGCCTCGCAGATTTCCAAATGCTTTTCCTACAAAATCCAGAAAGTGACGGAAAAGAATAAAAAGGCAACGGCTGTTATTGATATTACCAGCCTGGATATGAATCACGTTTTGGAGGTTTATATGGACAAGCTTTTGGATTATGCTTCTACCACGGAAGCCGTG
>CAJKKX010000150.1 GCA_905200565.1 uncultured Lachnospiraceae bacterium | reverse complement strand
CTGTCGTGTCTCCATAGTGCATCAAAACTGCACCGTTTGCCTGTTTTGCCACTCTCCCCACATCCACGGTAAGAGTTCTTCCGGCAAGTTCCATTGAAAAACTTTTATACATACTCTTCTCCTTTTGATAGTAAAAACGGGACGGAATTTCTCCCGTCCCCTCTCTGACCAATTATTTTCTGATTCCTAATTTTGCAATTAAAGCACGGTATCCTTCCAGATCAGTTTTCTTTAAGTATGCCAGAAGCCCTCTTCTCTGACCTACCATCTTCAACATACCTCTTCTTGAATGATGATCCTTCGGATGGTCTTTCAAATGCTCTGTCAGCTCTTTAATTCTGGCTGTCAGAATGGCAATCTGAACTTCCGGTGAACCTGTGTCCCCTGGTGTTCTTCCATACGCTTCGATAATTGCTGTTTTCTTTTCCTTTGAAATCATGTTATTTCCTCCTATACTTTTAAACCGCCGGATATTAAGAATCGGTCGGAGCCTCCAAAATTCTGAATATCGGCTAAATTTCATACTTCCATAGTCTACCACAAGAATTTATTCCCGTCAACTCTTTTCTAAAAGAATCGTATAGCTGCCAGCAAAAACAGAAATCCGCCCAACAGACAAATCCCCATTCCTCCATAATACAATCCCATAGAAAGATAGTTGATCTGGTTTTTTTCAAAAATCCGGAAATGATCCGGTTTCTCCTCGTCATACCGTATCTCTATTTTCTGGTTCAAGACAAACGGACATGGATTTCCGCCTTTATAACAGCGCTTTTTATACAGTCTGCCCGCCGCATAATATGCGAATACGGCATAATAATAATCATGAATCCCTTTGGCTTGTCCTTCTCTGTCCGGTTCATCCGCCTCTATCTCTACAACCGTGGCAGTTGCTTTTCCACGGTATCGCTGCCTTCTCTCTTCATAAGAACGGCTTGCAAGCGATGCGCCTACCGCCGCTCCTCCTGCTAGCATCAGTACAATACTCAGTGTCCAAAATAAACTATTCACCCAAACACTCCTTCTCCGGCCGTATCCGTTTCAAAAACCACACCTGTATGATATTTCCCTCTTCACAGTCCCTGTCAAAATCCGCCAGATAAACCTTCCTGTCATTTCCACGAATGATGGCGCGCTCCGCATCCGCGCTGTGGTTCACAATGCGCAAGGCACTGTAACGTCCTTTCGCGGGCATCAGCTTTTCCGTCTCCACAGAAAGCATCGCACCGGAACCCTTGTTATCCCGATCACTCACTCTGCCTGACAGAAAAAACGGATAACCCAAAAGTTCTCTGACCGTCTCCATATTTCCTTTTTCCAGCTCTTCCCTTACATATGTGCTGCTGATGTCGCGTCCCTGATACTTTTCCTTTTCCACCACTTCCACCGTGAAACCATATCTCTGCTGCATATCCTGCAACAGTCTGTAATCGCCTTTCCGCTGATATCCGAAACGGAAATCGGTTCCCACAGCCAGATATTTTGCATGGAGCTTTTTTACCAGAATATCTTCCACAAAAGCCTGTGGCTCCATATGGCTGATCTCTGGCGCCAGAGGACAGTCGATCAGACAGTCCACTCCCAGCCTTTCTGCCATTTCTTTCCTTTCCACAGTTGTCAGCAGATGTTCTTTTCCCACATGGTTCAACGTGAATACTACGCTTTTACATCCCTGGTCTTTCTTCTCCTGGATACGCTCGATCAGCTTCTGATGCCCTCTGTGAAGCCCGTCAAATTTTCCCATTGTAACTGCCGTGTCACCTTCCACATAGAACCCGTCCGGCCCCTGCATATATTCCATCGGTTCCTCCTGTATCTCAGTCATTGCTTCCCTCATAAAACATTTTGACGGGACGAAACCTGTTTTCTTTTTTCAGATATTCATAGATCGCATGGAAATTTCCATCCGTATCGTACATCCGGACCAGTCCTTCCCGTTCGGGAATCCCGTATTTCTCCACCTGTCTGCTGTAAAGCGCGTTTCCGTTTAAAAGCATCTTCAGATGCTCACGTTTCACAGAAACAGCCGGATACATCTGAAACAGGCTGTCAATCGCCTGCACATGTTCGGAAATCTGATTCAAATCCTGTAAAATCTCTATTTCCTCCAGCTTCAGACTGTCCTCTATGTAAAAAGGCCCCACCTGCGTACGCAGAAGCTGCTCCATACATCCTCCACATCCGAGTTTTTCCCCGATATCATGGCAAAGCGTCCGGATATATGTCCCTTTTGAACAGGATACTGTCATAGAAACCCTGGGCAAAACGATTTCATGAATTTTAATCTCATGAATGTGAACCTGTCTCGCCTTCCGTTCCACCGTCTTTCCCTCTCTTGCAAGTTCATACAGCTTTTTTCCATTCACCTTTAACGCAGAATACATGGGAGGAATCTGCGCATATTCTCCCTGAAAGGCCTGGACCGCCTCATACACTTCTTTAATTGACGATGTGACCTCGGCGCTTTTTAAAACCTCTCCTGACACATCCTGGGTATCTGTGCTCTGTCCAAGAAGCAGAATCGCCTGATAGGTCTTATCCTGGTCTGCCAGAAGATCGCACACCTTTGTCGCCTTTCCCAGACAGACAGGAAGCACACCCTCCGCGTCGGGGTCAAGCGTACCGGTATGCCCGATCTTTTTCTGCCCCAGTATCTTGCGCAGCCTTGTCACCACATCATGAGAGGTATATCCTTTTTCCTTATATACATTGATAATTCCGTGAATCACTGTTCTTTCTTCTCCCTCGTAAGCTGCTCCTGAATATGCAGCGTCAGATTATTAATGACGTCATGCAAATCGCCCTGCATGGAACACCCTGCCGCACGGATATGTCCGCCTCCGCCAAAATAAGACGCCACTTTCCGTACATCCACGATGCTGTTCGATCTCATGCTCACCTTATATTCCTGACTCTCTGTTTCATGCAGGAAAATAGCGACTTCCACGCCCTTTGTATTTCTCAGTTGACTGACGATTCCTTCCAGATCCATCGGCGTGGCCTGATAAAATTCCATATCCGCTTTCCGGATGGCGCTGACAATGCACTTTCCATCCAACATGCGAATACTCTCCAGCAACGCCCTTCCCAGAATCTGATTCTGCACATAAGTCTTTTGATAGTAAGTCCTGTCTACAATTTCTGTGAAAGGAATCCCCTTCGCCATCAGGCTTCCCGCAATCCGCATGGTTTCCGGTGAAGTACAGGAATACTGAAAAACTCCGGTATCATGAGCGATACCCATATACAGGGCCTCTGCCATTTCTTTTGTAATTTTTTCCGGCTCCAGAATCCCATAGACCAGCTCCGATGTAGAGCTTGCCTCCGGTACGATATAATTCTCCTGCGCATACCCCTGATTGCTGATGTGATGATCGATACAAATACTTTTTTTTGCCGTTTTCAGATATTTGACGGCTTCTCCCAGCCGGCCGGTATCTCCGGCATCCAGACAGAACATCACATCATAAGACCGGTCAGATTCACAGGAATGCTTTATCTTGCCGCTCCCTTTCAGAAAACAAAAACTTTCCGGGAACTCTTCCAGATAAACGTCCAATGCTTCCACCTGTGGAAAATATTCTTTTATGTACAGGTACAGACCCATACAGGAGCCGACGCAGTCACCGTCCGGCCGAATATGGCCGGCAATGGCTGCGCTTTTGACATTTTTCAGCTCTGATTCTAAATCAATCATCTTTATCATCCTCACTTAAACCGGAACCTGTCACCTCGTTGATCAGTTTTGACATATTGACTCCATATTCAATGGACTGATCCAGAACAAACCGAATCTCCGGTGTATTCCGCAGGTTAATGGACCGTGCCAGCTCACGGCGGATAAATCCCACCGCACTCTTTAAACCTGCCAGCGTGTCCTGCTGAGACTGCTCATCTCCCAAAACACTGATATATGCTTTGCAGGTTTTCAGATCCGGCGCTACCTCCACGGCAACGACCGTTGTCATGGGATTGATGCGGGGATCCTTGATCTCCCGGCTGATGATGCGGCTCAGCTCCCGCTGAACCTCACCGTTTACACGGGTATTTTTAATACTGTTTTTTCTCATCTATTTTGTATCCTCTGCTTTCTAGCGTGGAACTTCGACCATTGTGTATGCTTCCACCTGATCCAGTTCCTGCAAATCATTGAATTTTTCAAAAACAAGACCGCACTCGTATCCTGCCTTTACTTCTTTTACATCATCCTTGAAACGTTTCAGGGACGCCAGATTTCCTTCATAAATCTGTTTTCCCTCTCTGCTGATTCGTACCGAACATCCTCTCTGGAATACACCGTCCAGTACATACGAGCCTGCAATCGTCCCAACGCCGGAAGCCTTGAACGTCTGACGCACTTCGGCATGGCCGATTACCTTCTCCTCAAAGATCGGGTCAAGCATTCCCTTCATCGCTCTTTCCACATCCGCAATGGCATCATAAATGACACGGTACAGACGTACATCCACACCCTCGCGCTCCGCAGTAGCTTTGGCGGTCGCATCCGGACGCACGTTAAATCCAATGATAATCGCATTGGATGCGCTTGCCAGACTAACATCCGACTCATTGATAGCGCCAACGCCGCCATGAATAATCTTAACGACAACCTCTTCATTGGAAAGCTTCTGGAGACTCTGCTTCACAGCCTCCACAGAGCCCTGCACATCTGCCTTTACGATCAGCGCAAGCTCTTTTAAGCTTCCCTCTTTGATCTGATTGAAAATATCGTTCAGAGACAGGGATTTTGACTTCGTCTCTTCCAGAAGCTTCTCTCTTCCCTGTGTGATAAAGGTCTCGGCAAAGTTTCTCGCCTCTTTTTCATTTTCAGTCGCTACAAAGATTTCTCCGGCATTCGGCACATCCGAAAGCCCCAGAATTTCTACCGGCGTAGACGGACCTGCTTCCTTTACACGCCTTCCCTTATCATCCATCATGGCGCGAACCTTACCATAGCAGGAGCCTGCCGCTACCGGATCACCGACATGCAGCGTACCCTTTTGTACCAGCACGGTTGCCACAGGTCCCTTTCCTTTATCCAGCTCCGCCTCGATGACCAGACCTCTCGCCGCACGATTCGGATTCGCTTTCAGCTCGCTCACCTCTGCTGTCAGCAGAATCATTTCCAGCAGGGAATCAATACCCTCCTGCGTATGGGCCGATACCGGTACGAAAATCGTACTTCCTCCCCAGTCCTCCGGAATCAATTCATACTCTGACAGTTCCTGTTTTACCCTCTCAATATTCGCACTTGGCTTATCGATCTTATTGATTGCCACAATGATTTCCGTTCCGGCCGCCTTGGCATGATTGATCGCCTCTACGGTCTGCGGCATTACACCATCGTCCGCCGCTACGACCAAAATCGCAATATCTGTAGCATTTGCTCCTCTCATACGCATAGCGGTAAACGCCTCGTGTCCCGGTGTATCCAAAAAGGTGATCTTCTGGCCGTCAATACTTACGGTATACGCACCGATGTGCTGTGTGATACCGCCTGCCTCCTTTGCAATCACATGGGTATTTCGAATCGCATCGAGCAGAGAGGTTTTTCCGTGGTCTACGTGTCCCATAACACAAACAACCGGAGGTCTGGAAACCATCGTGGATTCATCCTCCTCAGCCTCTTTGAGAAGTTCTTCAATCACATCCACTTTCTCTTCCGGCTCTGCGATACAGTTATACTCCAGTGCGATTTCCTCTGCTTTTTCATAATCAATCTCATGATTTACGGTAACCATGACTCCTTCCAAAAACAGCTTTTTGATAATCGTGGACGCCGGAATCTTCATCTTCTCTGCCAACTCGCCAATGGTAAGACTTTCCGGAAGAATAATCGTTCTGATCTCATCCACTTTCTTCTCCTGTGGAACCGGTTTTACCGGCGGCTTGACATTATTCTTTCCGTTCCGTCCGTTATTATTCCTCTGATTCGGGCGGTTTCCGCCCTGTGAACGCCCACCATTCTTTTCATAACGCTCAAACTTATCCACGCGTTCCGGTTTCACTTTATCTGCTCTCGTCTTGGATTCCTTCGTTAATGGCTTCACCTCAATCGGCGGCTGGGGAATCGCCTGGGAACGGCCTCCCTGGGAACGTTTTCCTCCCTGCTGGCGGCCTCCCTGATAGTTTCCTCCCTGGGAGCGTCCCTGGTAGCTTCCACCCTGGCTCTGGGAACGTCCCTGATAACTTCCGCCCTGACCCTGGGAACGGCCCTGGTAACTTCCGCCCTGACTCTGGGAACGTCC
>CAJKKX010000149.1 GCA_905200565.1 uncultured Lachnospiraceae bacterium | reverse complement strand
TACTGGAGTTTAAGGTGTTCCGGCCGGGAAAGGAGCAGGGTCTGGAAGATACCGTCCAGGCGGCGCTAAAGCAGATCGAGGAGAAAGACTATGCCGCAGCGCTCCGGGCGAAGGGAATCCCGCAGGAGCGGATACGGAAGTACGGGTTTGCGTTCCGGGGGAAGGAAGTGCTGATTGGGGAATAAAAGGGGTGTTGCAAAATCAAATTAGATTTTGCAACACCCTTACTCTGATGAAAGGAATACTGTAAAAAATTATAATTTCTTCTGGTAATTTTCTAGCTGATGAAATATTCCAGCTATGGTTACAACATTTGTTGTAACGCTAAATACTACAGTGTAATTCATCTGTCCAATAACAGCCTCGCGGTATCCTCTATCTGCTAAACAGATATCCCTGCTAAGGGGGAATTGAAGGGGATTTTCTTCTAAACGGTCATATGTGTGATTGATTTCATCCAGCAAATGTCCGGCAGCCTGTTCATTTTTTAACTGATGAATCAGGTAATACAAAATATTATCAAGTAGTTCATCTGCATGCTCGGTAACAATTAAACTATAGCCCATACTTCTTCCTCATTTCTGTTAAAGCGGTTCTGGCATCCTTGATCTGTCCATTTTCTATTTGCTGCTCTGACAGTTCAATATCTCTATATATGGTATGTCGACGCATAGCGCTTTCATAAATCTCCATACTCATAATAACCATATCACCATATCCGTTTTTCGTAATATAAATGGGCTCATCTGATTTGTGGCACATATCGGAGATTTCCGAAGTATTTTTTAAATCTTTAATTGGTATAATCTGTGGCATTCTACATCTCTCCTTTTGAATATAGTCAGGCAATAAAAATGTTTTACAAAGCTTATTGCTATAAATTATATCATTAGTATACCATTATAATCCCATTATTTCAATCCTGCTCTTTTCGTAAAATCCAATCCCAGGTATGAAGAGGTGTGTACTTCCTTTCACCTTATAAAAAGCGCTGTGTTACAATGAAAGAAAACACAAGGAGGGGACATGATGGAAGATCAAATGACAGAAGAAACGATCAGGGAGTACCAGGATTATTTAATCGCAGAGGAACACGAAACAGGAACGGTAGAAAAATATCTGAGGGATATCCGTTCTTTTTTTATGTGGCTTTCGGGAAAAAGGGTGGAAAAAACGCTGACGGTGGAATGGAAAGACCACCTTGTAAAAAGTGGGTATTCACCATCTACGGTGAACTCTATGCTTTCTTCCCTGAATGGATTCCTGGCGTTTATGGGATGGGAAAAATGCCGGGTAAAGTTTCTGCGGATACAGAAGGCGCCGTTTCGGAAAAAGGAACGGGATTTGCAGCAGAACGAGTATGAGCGTCTGAAGCGCACCGCCAGATTAAAGGGAAACGAACGTCTGCTGCTGTTAATGGAGACGATCTGCGGGACGGGCGTCCGGGTATCGGAAGTGAAATATATCACCGTGGAAGCGGTGAGAAAGAGAAAGGCAGAAATTCTTCTGAAAGGGAAAGTCCGGGTAATCCTGCTGGCAGACAAGCTGTGCCGGAAGCTGCTGGACTATGCGAAAAAACAGGGGATTTCCGAGGGGGAGGTTTTCGTGACGCGGAGCGGAAAAGGACTGTCCCGGCAGTACATATGGCAGGAGATGAAGAAGCTGTGCAAGGATGCGCATGTGGAGCCGTCGAAAGTGTATCCGCATAACCTGCGCCATCTCTTTGCGAAACTTTTCTATCAGGTGAGTAAAGACATCGTAAAACTGGCGGATGTGCTGGGGCACAGTTCCATCGAAACGACAAGAATTTATCTGATGTCCACCGGAACAGAACATGCGCGGTGGCTGGAACGGATGGGGGTGGTGTAGCGGGGAGGATGACAAAATTCTGATTTTGTATAGAACGATGACAATAAGATGTGCTGTTAGTGACATTCTAGCACGTAATACAGAATTGTGCAAGGAATTATCGGGACTGTGAAAAGGTGCGCAGGGAGAAAATTTTTAATTTCGGGCATACAAAGCAGGACTGCAAAGAAGATATTTTTTGCAGCCCTGCTTTGTACGCTTATTTTTACCCACAGACATCCGGCATGGAATAAAAAGCCACTACCCACAGCCCCTGTTTTTCAGATGTCTGTCAGAAATCCGGCGTAAATCTATACAAAATCAGAATTTTGTATAGATTGCGGCAGAGAGATACCTGTGTGGTTTATCGGGTGTCATGCAGGCGCGGGAAAAAGGAAAAATAATTCGTGGCGGTCATAGCGCCTGATCCTGTTCGGATGCAATATAGACGGCGATATCCTCAATGCGGCAGTCCAGAATCCGGCAGAGGTCATTGATGGTCGTGGTGTTCAGAGGTTTGTTTTTCCGAAGCTTGTCAATGGTTGCACTGGAAATGTGATGCTGGTGAATCAAAGTATAAGTGGTGTGCGGTGAGTTTTTCAGAGTATTCCAAAATGGACTATATTCAATCATAAGAACGTCTCCCTTGATGTATAAAATATTGATTACGGCATGGAAGGCGGAAACAATACTACGGACAAAATCTTCCTGCTCTCCGAGTCGGACGTGTGGAATACCGATACCGCAAAGGCGCACGGGTTTGTAAAGGACTATAATACACATGACGAAGCCCGCCGCTGCCAGAGCAGCGCCTATGCAAAGGCGATGGGGATGTGGAGCGATACAGATATAGCTTATGCCGGAAACGGCTATTGGTGGCTGCGCTCGCCGGGCCATTTTTGGAGACGATGCTTTGTACGTCGACCGCGACGGCCAGGTCGGCAGGTATGGCGACTATGTCTGCAACGATAGTATCGGCGTCCGGTCGACTTTAAATCTGAATCTTTCATCTTCGAATCTCTACACCTATGCAGGAACCGTATGTTCGGACGGTACAAAAGAGGAAACAGGAAAAGACTGGGTTTCACCGGGAATTGACAACCCTGTACCGTTGAACCCGGAGCAGCCAGTGACGCCGGTGCCCGGAAAACCGGATGAAAAATCCCCTGCCATCGGCACGAAGCTTACGGACGCCGCCGGGAAAGCGGTATACAAGGTGACCGATGCAGGTAAGGTAGAATATACAAATTCATTAAAAAAGAAATCTTCTGCGGTAACGGTACCAGAGAAAGTAACCCTTGACGGGAAGAGCTATCAGGTGACGGCAATCGGGAACAGCGCATTTAAGAACTGCAAAAAACTGAAAACCGTCGTCATCGGAAAAGGTGTGACCGTCATCGGTGCAAAAGCGTTCAATGGATGCAAAGTGTTAAAGAAAATTACCATCAAATCCACAAAGCTGAAAAAAGTCGGGAAGAGCGCTTTCAAAGGAATCCATGCAAAGGCCGTTATCAAAGTGCCGAAAGCGAAGCTGAAAGCCTATCAGAAGCTGCTGAAAAAGAAAGGACAGGGGAAGAAAGTCCGGATTACGAAGTAGAGGAGAGCAGAAAATAAGAATAGAATCCAATGAGAAAAAAAGAAAGTGAACTGTCTGTGATTGTAAAGGCAAAGGACCTGGGAAGCTATCTCTTTACAGTAATGGAAAAGAGTCCGAAAAAGTTCCGGTTTACGTTTGTGAGCCGTATACAGAATCTGAGTCTGGACATTGTGGAAAATCTGTACAGGGCGAATTTCGTGTATGTGAAGGATAAAGAAGATTTGATTCACATCACACAGCGAAAGGACTATCAGCGAAACGCCTATGTGGATTTAAAGCTGCTGGTTTTTCTGTCTCTGGCGGCAAAAGAGCAGGGATGTATTCTTCCCAGACAGTATGAACAGATATCTATCCAGTCAACAGAGGTCACGCGTCTGCTGCTGGCATGGTCAAGAAGCGACCAGAATAGATATAAGGGATAAGGTTGAAGGTGGCTGCGCTCGCCGGGCAATCATGAAAACAATGCAATGAACGTCAACAACGACGGCCAGGTCAACAGGAATGGCAACAATGTCAACAACAATAATAACGGCGTCCGGTCGGATTTGGAATGTCTGCGGCCTGTTACGGTGTTTAAGGAAATACTGTCCGCGCCTTATTTCAAAGGAACCGAATCCCTTTCCGAATGAAACATTTCGGAAGAACACATATCGCCGGATGGAGGAGACGGGAGACTTTTTCCTCTTTTGCAGCTTTCCGTTTTTTTACAGATAATTTGCAGGAAATAGAAAGCTGCCCGGCGGCTCCGGAAAGGATGTGGAGAAAAAGCATAGAATGACTTATGAGGAAATGTGCAGGTTTGAAAATCTGTATCAGGCGCATCTGAAATCGAGACGTGGAAAGAGATGCCAGAAAGACGTCATAGCGTTTGAAATGGATCTGGGGCAGAAGCTGTATGAACTGCAATGGGAGCTCTTGAATGGGAAATATAAACCACAGAAGTATGAACAGTTTAAAATATATGATCCGAAGGAACGTCTGATTCATGCCCTGCAATACCGTGATCGGATTGTCCAGCACACCCTGTGCGATAATGTCATAGAACCTTTTATGGAAAGGCATCTCATTTTTGATAATGCGGCAAGCAGAAAGGGAAAAGGCACACACTTTGCGATGAACCGCCTGAGCGGATTCCTCCGCGAATTCTACCGGAAGCATGGAACGGAAGGATATTTTCTGAAATATGATATCCGGAAGTACTTTGACAGTATCGACCATGAAATCCTGTATGCGCTCTATCAGCGTGCGTTTGGAGAAGATAGCAGGGTATGCAGGCTCATCCGGCAGTTTATCGACAGCTATGAGTGTGCTCCGTCAAAAGGGCTTCCGCTGGGTAACCAGACCAGTTCGTGGTTCGCACTGTATTATCTGGACGGACTGGACAGGCTGATTAAGGAGAAGCTCCGGGTACGTTATTACACACGGTATATGGATGATGGCATATTGGTTCATCCGGATAGAGAGTACCTGAAAGATTGCCTGTCGCAGATGAAAGCATATATCGAAAAGGAAAGAAAGCTGGAATTTAATCAGAAAACACAGATCGTGCCGCTTTCGCAGGGCGTCGACTACCTCGGATTCCACTTCTATCTGACGGACACCGGGAAAGTCATACGGAAACTTCGGACAAGCAACAAAAAGCGGCTGAAACGGAAGCTGAAACGCTACCGCCACGCTTACCGGAATGGAATCATGGATATGGAAGCCGTCTCCCGCAGCCTGGCAAGCTACCGGGGGCATCTGTCCCACGGAAATACTTATCATCTACAGAAAAATATATGGGACCATCTCGTTTTATCAAAACAGACGAAGGAGGAGAGAGAAGAACATGAAAGAAACATCAAAGAACAGATCAGGCAAACCAAAGCGTCTGCTGTCCCTGCTTCTGACAGCGGTGCTGGCTCTGACACCGCTCTCGGCAGCGATACCGGAGAGAGCGGCGGAAAAAGCGGAAGCGGCGGATGTCACGCTGAAAAACCCCCGCATCGTGGCGGATGACAGCATGGCGGCAGGGCAGAAAGTCACCTGGGACTGCGTGTGGTTCGGAAGCTATCCGCAGGCGGAAGTGATACCGGGCGGGGTGAAATATACGGCGCTGGTTGGAAGCCTGCGCCGGGATGGGGACGTCATCATTTCGGACAGTGTGTATGCCGCTCTGCAAAGCGCATCCGGGTGGGATGCGAACAACGACATCACTTTAAACGGAGCCAGATACCGGAGAATGAAAAAAGAAGATGCGACGTATTCATCCCGTAACAGCAGTCATTATCAATGGGGCAGCAGCACGGACTACCACTACTTTAAATACGAACCCATCAAGTGGCGGGTGCTCCGCACCGACGGGAACCAGGTGATGCTTCTCTCGGATATTGCCCTGGACGACCAGAAGTATCATACGGAATATGAAAGCAGCGTTACCTGGGAAATCAGCACCATGCGGAGCTGGCTGAACGGTTACGGAGCTGAAAGCAATCAACAGTCCGTGAATTACAGCCAGAAAAATTTTATCAACAGTGCGTTTAATACGCAGGAACAGGAGGCAATCATAAACTCATCCCTGGAGAATGCAGACAATATCACGCAGGGCACGGAAGGCGGGAATGATACCAACGATAAAATATTCCTGATTTCTGAATCGGAGATATGGAATACAGATCAAGCAAAAGAGCAGGGATTCGTGAAAGACGGAGACATATATGATGAAGCCCGGCGCTGCCAGAGCAGCGCCTATGCAAAGGCGATGGGAATATCGAGTTATACAGATACGCCTTACGTCGGAAATGCCGGGTGGTGGCTGCGCTCGCC
>CAJKKX010000148.1 GCA_905200565.1 uncultured Lachnospiraceae bacterium | reverse complement strand
CGGCGGGGTGGAAGCTTCGCCGTTTTTTGTGTCCGTCGGGCGCACATTTGAAGGGGAAATTACCACTGTCTAGTTAAAAAATGTTTCAGAAACAAACTTCGGAACCATGACAGATTATATAAAAATAACCAAAATATAAAAAATAAAGAGAAATATATTGACAAATTTTTCGTATAATTCTATAATTACAACAAGAGAAATGAAGGAAATAAAAAAGTGTTTCAGAAACAAATGAAACAAAGGGAGTGAAGAACCGAAATGACAGTAAGAGAAGTTGCCAAGAGGGCAGGGGTGTCTCCTGCTACGGTTTCGCGATATTTTACAGGTGCGGAAAATGTGAGTGAGCCAATTGCGGCGAAAATCAGAGAAGTACTTGGTGAGGAGGAGCAGGCGGAGCGGGGAAAGAACGGTCCGATCGTGCTGGTGGTGCCGCAGAAGAGGATGGCTTTTTATACAGAGCTGATGCAGCGGTTTATGGAGCATATGCCGCTCTATGATTTTCAGATTATTTTGCTTCCGGTCAGCCGTATGGAGGCGGGGCAGTTGAAACAAATGCTGACGAGAGTGCGGGCGCAGGGGCTGATCCTTTTTGAGGAGGACGGAGATTTTCCTATCCATGAGCTTGCGCATAAAATGGGGATTCCGGTGGTACTCTGCGGGGAGGCTTCTGTGAGCATGCAAAGCGGCGCTTATATCCATGTCAATGATGTGGCTGCTGCCTATGAGGGGACAAAATACCTTCTGAGTCTGGGGCATAAAAAGATTGTATTTTTTACTAACTATGGTGTGGGCATCAACGCCAGCTATCAGCGGATGATAGGTTGTGCGCGGGCAATGGAGGAGGCCGGGCTTTCGTTTGCAGAACCCTATGTGCGTTATGGGACGCTGATTTATGAAAACGGATACCGGTATGCGCAGGAGCTTGTGCGGGAAAAACTGGATTTTACGGCGATTTTCGCCTTTAGTGATGAAATGGCATGCGGCGCTGTGCGCGGATTGCAGGATCTGGGGGTACGGGTGCCGGAGGAGGTGTCTGTGCTGGGCTTTGATGATCTGCCTGTAGCGGAGCAGCTGCGTCCGCAGCTGACGACCATGCATCAGCCGCTCGATGATTTTGTGCGCTGCACTGTAGAGTTTTTCCGGAAGGGAAATATGGTAGAGGTCAGCAGGGAAATCATGCTGCCGCATTCGATGATCGTGCGGGGGAGCTGTCTGGCGAGAGAGGAGAAGGAAAATGAGAAAGGAAGCTGCGAAGAAAACCTTTTTTAAATTACTGCAGATATTGTTTCTGATATATACGGTGATTCTCTGCGTGGGACCATTTTTGTGGGTAATTTTTTCTTCCTTTAAAAGCAATAAGGAGATTTTAGATTCGGCGTTTGCACTTCCCTCCGGCTTTGCCTTTGATGGGTACCGGCGCGCGCTGGATATGGCGCCGATCTTTAAATTTTTCGGGAACAGCCTTTTCGTTTCTGTGGTCAATACCGTGATCAGCGTATTGCTGGTATCCATGGCGGCCTATGCGCTTGCAAGATATGAGTTTCGGGGAAAGAAGCTTTTTACAACCATGTTGTCCTCTTCGCTGCTGATTCCTGTTTCGGCACTGCTTATGCCGATTTACCTGATTATGAGCCGGGTGAACCTGCTCGACCGCAGGGCGGGGCTGATTTTGGTGTATGCGGCACTGGGGCTTCCGACTTCTTTGTTTATTCTCAGAGGAACTTTTTTGAACATACCGCGGGAGATCGATGAGGCGGCAGCGATTGATGGCGCAAGCCCGCTGCGAATTTTCTTTTATGTAATTATGCCGATGTCCAAGGCGGGACTTGCTACGGCGGCTACGCTGCATTTTCTCACAAGCTGGAATGAGTTTATGTTTGCGCTGGTGTTAACAAAGCGCGAGGCGATACGCACGCTGCCGCTGGCGCTGAATTATTTTTCTTCGCAGTTTTCTTTTGACTATACCGCGATGTTTGCAGCGATTACGATGTCGATGCTGCCGAGCATTCTGGTGTTCATATTGTTGCAGGAGCAGATTACCAGCAGCATGGTGGCGGGGTCCGTAAAGGGATAGGGGTGCGTCAAAAGAACGGCAGCTCTGCAGAATGAGGATTTTTAATGCCGGTAAGATTAAGAGGTAATAAGTGCAGACGTGCATTTATAAAAACAGTCGGACTGTAAAATACAAAGAAGAAAAGGAGAGATTATCATGAAAAAAACCAAAAAAGTTACTTCCGTTATGCTTATGCTGGCGATGGCAGCGGGACTTGGTACCGGCGCAGCTGCAGAAGGAGAAGTTGTGGAAATCAGCTTTCCGACCTTTATGTGCGGTACTGCGTCCCAGACAGAATGGGTGAAGAATCGCGTGGAAGCATTTAACGAGCAATATGCCGGACAGTATCAGGTTGTAGTTGAGGAGATCCCGGGCGACCAGAATTATATTGATAAAATGAAGGTGCTCTACAGTGCTGATGATCTGCCGGATGTGATAGTGACCGGCGGTTACAATTTGATCGATTCCATGAAAGACAAGCTTGTGGATTTAACTCCGTACGTGGAGGAGGATGCGGAATGGTACGATTTTATGAGCGAGGTCGGAAAAAATGTAAATTCACGTGATGGCAGACTTTATGCAGTGCCGTATATCCGCCAGACCATTGGTTATTTCTATAACACGGAGCTGTTTGCACAGGCGGGAATTGAGTCGGCGCCGACGACCTGGGATGAATTTTTTGAGGACTGTGAGAAACTGAAGGAAGCGGGAATTACGCCGGTGTCGATGGATACGTCGGATTCAGGATGGTGCACCAGCCTGTTCATGGGGGCAATGGCGGCAGACTCCGACGAAGGGGAAGCATTTATGAACACGAACCAGCCTGAGAGCTATGTGAACGATGACCTTATCCGGGCAGCGGGGCAGATTCAGAATATGTTCCAGAATTATACGACTGCAGACGCGCTGGGCGGTGATTATGCGGCGGCTGCCAATAATTTCTTTAATGAAAAGACAGCGATCATTGCCAATGGTCCATGGATGGTTTCTAAGTTTTATGATACCAGCGTGGTGGCGGAAGATTTTGCTGATAAGATTGAGGTGGCGGCATTTCCGGGCAACGTGATGTATAACAGCGGTCAGGTGGGATGGAGCATTGCCAGCAAGACGCCGGAAAAAATTGAGGCGTCGTTGGCATTCGTGAAATTTATGACCAGTGAGGAAAGCCAGAGACTGGATCTGGAAATGTGCAGCGTTACTCCGGACTGTGCGATCGAGGCTGCGGATGTCTATCCGCAGGTGGAAAAGACTGTCAGTCTGGCGGATGCGGCAGACCGCTCGATCAATGATTATCAGAGCTTATGGCATGCGACGGTAGTAGATGAAGTGAGCGTACAGTATCCGTTGCTGGCGGACGGCTCGATTACGCCGGAAGAATTTGTACAGGCGCTTGACGATGCAGCCGCACGATGACTGTTTGTAATTTTGGAATACCGGTCAGTTTACCTTAGCTGACCGGTTAAAAGGAGAAGACTATGAAACCCAAAAAAAGTACGCTGGCGATTTTTATATTTCCCTGCCTGCTATTGTTTCTGTTTATCTACCTCGTTCCGTTGATCATGGTGGTTTTGACCTCCTTTTTTAACTGGAGGATCGGGCAGCCGTTGAGTTTTGCCGGGGCAGAAAATTATCTGAAGGCAGTGACCGATAAAAATGTTACCGCAGCATTCTGGCATACGGCGCTGTGGGTTGTTTTACAGTCAACGGTTCATGTCTTCCTGGGGACGCTCCTGGCGTTTATTTTGGCGAAAAGATTTCGTGGATGGAAGGTATTCCGTACGATCTGTATGCTGCCTAATGTAATTTCTACAGCGGCGCTGGCGATGGTTCTTCTGAATGTATTTAAGACGGACAGCGGATTGCTGAACAGCTTTCTGAGCCTGGTGAGCGGACATAAGGTGGAGATTAACTGGTATTTTAACTCCCGGACAGCGCTGCCTGCGGTCACTATGGGCTGGCTGCTCTATCCGGGGATGGTCACGATCCTGATGCTGGCAGGGATCAGCTCGGTACCGGACGATCTTCTTGAAGCGGCGCGCCTGGACGGCGCGTCAGCATGGCAGACCAATACCAAAGTGATTCTGCCCATGACGAGAAATACGCTGGGGACGTGCGTGATCGTAGCAGCGACAAGTATGCTGAAGGAATTTGAACTGATTTATCTGACGACAAATGGCGGACCGGGAAACCGCACGCTGAATCTGCCGCTATATATTTATAAAACGGCATTTACTGAAAATAATTATGGTTATAGCAATTCACTGAGCGTGCTGCTGATTACGGCGGGGGTATTGATTGTTATGCTGATTAACCGGTTATTCCGTATGGATCAGTCGGATTATTGAAAATTGACAGAAAAAGGGGAAAAACAATATGAAAATGACGGTAATTGGCGGCGGAGGCGTCCGCTCTATGATGCTTGCAAAAAGTCTTGCCCAGAATGCAGAGGAGCTTTCGATTGATGAAGTAGTATTTATGGACAATAATGAGCAGAAGCTGAATATTTACGGAGAACTGGCGCGGCAGGTGGCGCTGCGTATCTATCCGGGCTGGAAGTTTTCCCTGACGACGGATGCAGTGGAGGCAGTGAGGGACGCCGACTATATTATCACCACAATCCGTGTGGGGGAGGATGATAAGCGCATTGATGATGAAAAAATTGCCCTTGCAAAAGGTGTGCTGGGACAGGAGACAACTGGTGCGGCGGGGTTTTCCTTTGCCATGCGCAGTGTGCCGGCGCTGGCGGAATATTGTGAACTGATCCGCAAATATGCCAGGCCGCAGGCAAAGGTATTCAATTTTACCAATCCGGCAGGGGTGGTATCGCAGACTCTTCGGGATATGGGGTATGATTTTACTTATGGTATCTGTGATGCTCCTACTGGAATGCTAAGAGGCTTTGCGAAGCTGTACGGGGTGGAGCCGGAGAAGGTGACGGCGACCTGTTACGGTCTGAATCATCTTTCTTTTTTTGAGAGCGTGAAAATGGAAGGCAAAGAAATGCTGCCGGTTCTGCTGGATGATGACCGCGTTTATACAGAGACGGATATGCGTTTTTTTTCAAAAGAACTTGCCCATAAATTTGGATGCGCTTTAAACGAATACTTGTATTACTTTTTTTATCCGGAGAAAGCGGTGCAAAATATTCTGGAAGCAGGGGTTACGCGCGGTGAGGTTATCCGGGATGTGAACCGTCATATGACGGAAGAACTCTCGAGGCTGGATCCAGGGAAGGATTTTGACGCCTGCATTGAGACATATGTAAAATGGCACGGAAAGCGTTCGGCGATGTATATGAAAAATGAGACAAAAGTGTGCCGCCCGGAACCGTTTACATTTGACCTTTTTTCCCGCGATGACGGGGGGTATGCAGGTGTGGCGCTCCAGTTTATCAGGGCACAGCAGACAGGAAAGCCGACAGAAATGATTTTCTGCGTGCCGAATAATGGCGCGATTCCGGGACTGTTGGATACGGATGTTGTTGAGATTTCCTGTACGGTACAGCCGGATGGCAGTTATACGCCGCATCGGATCAGAGAACCGAAAGAACTTCCGATGGAGATAATTCGCCGTGTGAAGCTTTATGAGCGGTATGCCTCAAAAGCGATCCGTACATGCAGCCGTGATGATGCGGTTACCTGCCTGATGGTACATCCGCTGGTAAATTCCTATTCGCTGGCAGAGGAGCTGGTAGATGAATATCTGGCTTCAAACAGGGAGTATATCGGGAGGTGGAATAGATGAAGTATGTTGCTGGCGCGGGAATTACGAATTGTGATTTACTATACAGCGGTATACAACACTTGCCGGAAGAGGGAACGGAAGTATATTCCAAGGCATTTGAAATGCAGCTGGGCGGCGGCGCCCCGGCGGTAATGGTGAATCTGACCAGACTGGGCGTTCCGGCTGCGCTGTCTACATTTTTAAGCAACGACTTTTTTTCTGAATATGCGAAAAAGGAAATTGAGCGTGCGGGGGTGCCCTATCAGAATTTGTTTGCCGGGGATGGCATGGCGGTGAATGTATCCAGCACGATGATTACGCCGGGGGAGCGGACCTTTGTTTCCTACAGGGATTCGTTTGCAGTTACGGAGGAGATGAAGGAGAAGATTTTTTGCCAGCTCGTGGGGGCTGATATTGTGCGGATGTCGCCGGAAATGTATGACATCTATGCGCGTTTAAAAGCGGAGAAGCCGGAGATAACGCTGGTTATGGATA
>CAJKKX010000147.1 GCA_905200565.1 uncultured Lachnospiraceae bacterium | reverse complement strand
GGAGGAGAAACAGTCGATTCTGGCGTTGGGGGCAGGGGCTTCTACGAAGGTCGTACAGGCGGCTGACCGCATTGACCGCATCGAGAATGTGAAGGATATTAAAAATTATATCGAGAGAATCGATGAAATGATAGAACGTAAAAAACAGGGATTTTTGAAGTATGGAAAATGAGTTGACCAATCTGGAAAAGCAAATGGTGAAGGAAATATCACATGGAATCTGCGTCAGTAACCTTGCGTACCGGGTGGCCGGGGAACTGGGGCTGCCGGAGGACGAATGCTATGAGATGGCTGTGGCAGGTATGCTTCATGATGTGGGGAAACTGGAAGTGACGAAATATATCTATCAGAAGGAGGACCGGCTGAATATCGAAGAAATGAGATATGTGAGAAGCCATTCCACCCTCGGATATGCCATGCTGGTGCAGAAAGAATATTCTAATTTTATTTTGGAAAGTATTTTATATCATCATGAAAATTTTGATGGAACAGGTTATCCGGCAAACCGGGAGGGAGAGGATATCCCCATTGGGGCGAGGATTTTAAGAGTCTGTGACGTATGTGCGGCGCTGATTGCCGACAGGCCCTATCGGCGGGCTTTTCCTCTGGATACGGCTGTGGAGCTGATGATCGAAGAGGTTAAAAATTTCGATATGAGGGTGTTCCTTGCCTTCCTCAAGGTGATTCATGAGGAGGGAGCGGAAGAACTGTTAGAGAAAAATGAATGGGAAATAAAGATAGAGGAGGATATAGTATGAGCCTGAAAAAGAAACCGGTTACGGGGATGAAGGATATTTCTCCACGGGAGATGGAGATTCGGGATTATGTAATCCGGATGATAAAAGAAACGTACGGGACGTTTGGATTTTCATCCATTGAGACGCCCTGCGTGGAGCATATTGAGAATCTTTCCAGTAAACAGGGCGGAGAGAATGAAAAACTGATCTTTAAGATTTTAAAGAGGGGCGAAAAATTGAAACTGGATACCGCAAAGGCGGAGAGCGATCTGGTGGACGGGGGGCTGAGATATGACCTGACCGTGCCGCTTTCCAGATACTATGCGAATAACGCCAATGATCTGCCGTCCCCCTTTAAGGCTCTTCAGATGGGAAATGTGTGGCGCGCGGACAGACCGCAGAGAGGACGTTTCCGGCAGTTTATGCAGTGCGATATTGATATTCTGGGAGAACCGACCATACTGGCGGAGATTGAGCTGATCCTGGCGACCTCCACACTGGTGGGCAAGCTGGACTTTAAAGATTTCACCATCCGTATCAATGACCGGAAAATCTTAAAGGCGATGGCAAAATACAGCGGATTCCCGGAAGAGAGCTATGATCTGGTATTTATCATTCTGGATAAGATGGATAAGATCGGTCTGGACGGCGTGGCGGCGGAGCTTGAAAAAGAGGGATTTGACAAAGCGTGCGTTGACAAATACATGGAGCTGTTTGGAGGAGTGACAAACGACCTGGAGGGCGTGAGATACTTAAAAGAGAAGCTTGACGGCGTGCTGGACGCCCGGATCGCAGAGGATTTGGAGACGATCATTGAGAGTGTGGAGGCTGTGAAAACCGCAGACTTTCAGATCGTATTTGACCCGACGCTGGTGAGAGGCATGTCCTATTATACAGGGCCAATTTTTGAAATCAGCATTGACGGGTTCGGCGGTTCTGTGGGCGGAGGCGGACGATATGACGAGATGATTGGAAAGTTTACGGGAAACCAGACCTGCGCCTGCGGTTTTTCCATCGGGTTTGAGCGGATTGTCATGCTTCTTCTGGAGAAGGATTACCAGATTCCTGCAAAGGCTGAGAAGATGGCGTTTCTGATTGAGAAAAATATGCCGAAGGAAGAGCTTTTGAGGATTTTCGGCGAGGCGGAAGAGCTTCGCAGGAACGGGATGCAGGTGAATATCGCCGTGATGAAGAAAAATAAGAAATTCCAGAAAGAACAGTTGACAGCAGAAGGATATACCGGATTTAAAGAGTTCTTCCGCCGTTAGGAAGAATGAAAAACCGTGCAAAATAAATGATAGAGGAGAGACAGAGTATGGCAGAGTCAATGAAGGGATTGAAAAGATCTCACAGATGTACAGAGCTTAGCGCAAAGGATGCGAAAAGCCAGGTGACCGTAATGGGATGGGTCCAGAAAAGAAGAAACCTGGGAAGCCTGATTTTTGTGGATCTGCGCGACCGTTCCGGATTATTGCAGATTGTATTCGATGAAAAAGATATTGGGACGGATGGTTTTGAGAAAGCAGGAAAACTGAGAAGCGAGTTCGTGATCGCAGTCGTAGGACGCGTGGAGCTGCGCGAGGGAGCGGTGAATGAGAATCTGGCGACCGGAGAGATCGAGATCCGCGCGACACAGCTCCGGATTCTTTCCGAGTCTGAGACGCCGCCGTTTCCGATTGAAGAGGATATCAAGACGAAGGACGAGCTGAGACTGAAATATCGTTTTCTTGATCTGCGCCGTCCGAATTTGCAGAGAAATCTGATGCTGCGCAGCAAGGTGGCGAATTCTGCCCGTCAGTTCCTGGCGGATGAGGGATTTTTAGAGATTGAAACGCCGATTCTGATTAAGAGCACTCCGGAAGGAGCCAGAGATTATCTGGTACCGAGCCGTATCCATCCGGGACATTTTTATGCGCTTCCCCAGTCGCCGCAGCTTTTTAAGCAGCTGCTTATGGTGTCAGGATATGACAGGTATTTTCAGATTGCGAAGTGTTTCCGTGACGAGGATCTCCGCGCCGACAGACAGCCGGAGTTTACACAGATCGACATGGAGCTTTCTTTTGTAGACATTGATGACGTCATTGACGTCAATGAAAGACTGCTTGCGAAAATTTTTAAGGATGCGGTCGGTATCGATGTGCCGCTTCCGATTCCGAGGATGACCTGGAAAGAAGCGATGGACCGCTTTGGTTCGGACAAGCCGGACACCCGTTTTGGCATGGAGCTTAAAGATGTGTCGGAGCTTGTAAAAGACTGCGGGTTTGGCGTCTTTACCGGCGCGCTGGCAAACGGCGGCAGCGTCAGGGGAATTAATGCCAACGGACAGGGACATATGCCGAGAAAGAAGATTGACGCTCTGGTAGAATTTGCGAAAGGCTATGGAGCAAAGGGATTGGCTTATCTGGTCATCAATGATGACGGTTCCTATAAGTCCTCTTTCGCCAAATTTATGACAGAGGAAGAGCTTTCCGCAATCGTAAACGCACTGGAAGGAAAGCCGGGCGATCTGCTTCTCTTCGCAGCAGATAAGAATAAAATCGTATGGAACGTACTGGGGGCGGATTTGAAGGAATCCGAGCGGGCGACTGTGCTGAAGCTTCTCGGCATCACCGAGGAGGAATTAAAGGATTATGATGTGATTACCGTCACGAATGAGGATGAGCATCAGTATCTGGACGAGTACCTGGAGGCCAGCGTGATTGGAACCAGGGCGCTCTCTTCGGTTATGGTAGTTGGAAAAGATGCGGGAAACGGCATCAACGTAAACACCAGCAACATTTCTTACTGTACGCCTGGCATGTATCGGAACGCCCGCATTACGGCAGGCGTGGAGGACGCAGACATCACGGTGGCGGGGCCGTTTTCCATATCCGGTACGGCCGCCCTGGTGGGAGCGATCAAGGCATATGAAACGATGACCGGGGAAGTGGTGTCAGAGGAAAGTCTGGATGCGGCGAATAATGAGCTTGTCATTACGGGAGAAATCGTAGAAAATGTCGGAGACGCCGAAAAGGTGGAGGAACTGATTGCCCTGGTAAAACAGGAGGTGGCGGAAGGCTCCATCAGCAGCCGGGAGGACGTCAGCGAGCTGGTCGAACAGGCGGCCGGAAAGCTGGAAGTGCAGCTTTCGGATGAGGACAGGGATAAGATCGCCGGGCTTATGGATAAAATTGACGGGCTGGATTTGAACGTGGACGCCATCAAGGAGCAGGCGCAGGATCTGTATCACAGGCTGGAAAATCTGGATTTTCATTTTGACACTGAGAGTGTGGGGAATTTCTTTACGAGAATTCTTGACGCAATCGTGGAATTTTTTCAGAATTTGTTTTCCTGAAAGAGAACAGCGGACATAGAAAAGGGACTGCTGCAAAGCCGGAGCGCTTTGCGCAGTCCCATATTTTTGGCTTTAATTTTCGTCCAGCCGCCAGTCCAGATCGTTTACCTCTTCGGTTTCAGGAATATAGCGGGCAAAGATTTTTGTGAAGATCTTTGCATTCAGAAAAGACGTGACGGCGAAGCCTGCCGCAATCCAGACAAATGCGCCATAGACCAGCACGACGCCGTAGTTCAGCGTCAGGAACATGGGCACATAGGTAATGGCCAGAATCAGAACCGTATAGGGAAAATGGGCAATCGCCATTTTCAGGGCGTTCAGAAACGTGTTTTTTACGGTATTGTCAAATCTCGAAAGAAGAGGGAATATGTAGGCAAATACCATGCCGAAAAGCAGGAGAAGCAGATACAGTCCCAGATAAACGGCTTTAAAGACGCCTTCTGAACCCGCCTGTTCCATAATGTTAAAATCAACGAAAAGGAGCGCACCGACGGCCAGAAGAATCAGCCAGATGATCGTGCTCTGCTTAAAATTCTGCTTAAAAGATTTCACGAAACTGCGGAAAATATAAGAGTCTTCGTTTCGCGCCATTTTCAGCGTCACATAGTACATGGCGGTTATGGATGCGCCGATGGTGACGATGGGGATGCAGGAGAGCAGGAAGATGATATTTAAAAGAATCAGGTCTGCGACGCGCCCCATGAAAGTGAAAAACTTATTGTCCATGTTAAAGATACGGTCCATCATAATTGTTACCTCGTCTGTTTTCTTTTGATCTTAAGATTATTCTTTTTCTAGTATAAGTTATCTTTGGCGGAAAAGCAAATTAAGAAAGTATAAACACAAAGAGGAATGTTTCAGTTCAACATTGAATCCGCGGCCGGCTTCCTGTATAATGGCGATAGTACAGGCGAGGAGGAATTTTCATGGAAAAGATGGATCAGGAGCAGAAACAGACGATCAGGAACCGAATCAGTATCCTTTCTCTGGTACTGCTCGTTATGGTGGTGCTGGTGTGCTTTGTGGCACAGAACAGGAACCTGATCAGCGGAAATATGGCGATCGGAATGCTGACAGGGTTTCTGGTTTTTTACTGGCTTTTGCTGGATGTGGCGGAGCCGGCGTTTCTGCATGAATTAAAAGGCATGTCGCCCAAAAAGAGAATGCAGTACCTGAAATTCGCGGGACTGGATCTTGTGGGAGACGGGGCGTTGGTGTATTTCATCTATCATATCGGAAATGCCAATGATTCTGCGGCGATAGGCGCAGTAATTTATGTACTCTGCCTGAACCTGGCACGGAGGGAACGGGAAAAGTTTTATAACGGGCCGCAGGAATAGAAAAAGACAAAAGGACGTATATATAAGTAATTTTAGAACAGGCGGTTTTTTTGTGAAACAGAAAGGGATTCTGATACTGGCTGCCCTGCTGATTCTGACAGGATGCTGCTTTTTATACAGCAGAGCCGCAGAGACGCCGCAGGAGGATATGAAGCCCAAGATTGCGCTGACCTTTGACGACGGACCCCACCCGGTCTATACGCAGGAGCTTTTGGACGGTTTGAAGGAACGGGGGATAAAGGCGACTTTTTTTGTGGTAGGAAAAAATATAGAGGGTCATGAGGACGTCATCAAACGCATGGATGAGGAAGGACACCTGATTGGAAATCACACCTATGACCATGTGAAGATCACGGGATTATCAAAGGAGAAGGCATGTGAACAGATTCGAAAGACCAGCGAACGGGTTCGAGAGATTACGGGGAAAGATACGGAATTTATACGTCCGCCCTTTGGCGCATGGGATAAGACGCTGGACTGCGGGTTTCAGATGTTTCCGGTACTGTGGACGATCGACCCGCTGGACTGGACGACAAAAAACGTGGATACGGTGGTGCGGAAGGTACTCGATGAAGCCGGGGAGAATGACGTCATTCTTCTGCATGATTCTTATGAATCTTCTGTAAAAGCAGCGCTTCAAATCGTGGACGCGCTGCTGGAGCAGGGCTATGAGTTCGTGACGGTCGATGAACTGATTCTGGAATAAACGGAGGAAAACATGGATCTTTTTGACTATATGAGAAACAATACGATGGAAACAGAGGCGCCGCTGGCATCCCGGCTGCGCCCGAAAACGCTGGAGGAAGTGGTAGGGCAGCAGCATATCATCGGCAGAGACAAGCTGCTTTACCGGGCAATCAGGGCAGAC
>CAJKKX010000146.1 GCA_905200565.1 uncultured Lachnospiraceae bacterium | reverse complement strand
GGCGTTCATGCCACAGTAAAGCACTTTGCCTGCAACAGCCAGGAAAAAGACCGTTCTATGGTGGATGCAGTGGTATCGGAGCGCGCGCTGCGGGAGATTTACCTGAAAGGATTTGAAATTGCGGTGAAGGAAGGAGAGGCGCAGTCCATCATGACCTCCTATAATCCTGTCAACGGTCACTGGAGCGCGTCTAATTATGATCTGCTGACAACGATTGCCCGCAGGGAATGGGGATATAATGGCATCTTTATGACCGACTGGTGGGCAAAGATGAATCATGTTATAACGGGAGGAACGGCTACGATCCAGCAGACCGGAAGCATGGTACGGGCCGGGAATGATCTGTATATGGTGGTGCGCAACAGCGGAGCTGAGAGCAACGTTCATGAAGACGATACGCTGGAGAAACTGCAGGGCGGAGAACTGACGATGGGAGAGCTGCAGCAGTGCGGAAAGAATATCTGCCGTTTCCTGATGAAAACGCCAGCCTTCCGGGAGGGAAGAACGGCAGGATATATAGAACGCACCATAATTCCGCGGGAGGAAGCTGATTCAGAAGAAATTCTGGAAGATGGGATCCGCATTCCGGCAGGCGGCTGCTTCCGGGTACGGGAGGGCGGAAGTTTTCGGGTGACGATGGGCTGCGTGTGTCCGGGAAATGAACAGATGCAGACCACGTGCAGGATCCTTCTGAATGGACAGGAGGTCAGCATCGTGCAGATCAACGGAACACACGGAAAGCTCTGCGTTTTGAAGCTTGTGAAAGTGAAGCTGGAGCCGGGCTGCTACCGGGCAGGCATAGAAATCCTGAAACCTGGCATTCAGATGGAATGGCTGGAATTAATCAGAAAATAGCAGAATGATTGTGGGTCAAAGTGCTCCGGAAGCTGACCGGAGATGAAAATTTTGCGGTAGGAGGATATGTGCCATGGAACAGGAAAAGAGCGGAAATTATCAGGAGGATCTTCATCTGGAAAATTATACGGCAAAGTATGAAGAAAAAAAGGCCGGCTGGGAAACCATGCTCTATGAGGGCGGAAGGAAAAAGGAATCGCTGAACGGATACTGGCATTATGGCGTGGATCAATACGATACCTGTCTGCGTGCCAACTGGTATAAGGAGCAGTATTATGATGAGGAAGGAAGAACGCTGCCCGTGGATTTTTCCTTTGATGAGTGGCCGGTGATGAAGCTGCCCTGCTGCTGGAATATGCAGCAGGAAGCGTATAAGCTTTATGAAGGCAGCTTCGTGTTTACCAGAAGATTCCGCTATGAGAAGCAGGGGGTGGAGCGGGTGTTTCTGAAAATCGGCGCGGCCAACTACGTATGCCGGGTGTTTCTGAACAAACAGTATGTGGGAATGCACCGGGGCGGATCTACTCCCTTTTATCTGGAGATCACGGATTTTTTACAGACGGAGAACAGGATCCTGCTGACCTGTGACAATACGAGAAAGAGCACGCAGGTGCCTATGGAAAATACGGATTGGTTTAATTATGGCGGTGTTTATCGTGATATTGAGCTGATCCGGGTGCCGGAAATATTTATCCGGGATCTGCGGATCAATCTGGAACCGGACAATACCGATTATAATGTGATTGAAGCAGAGCTAAAGCTTTCAGACATGACGAGCGGAACGGCAGAGCTGGAAATTCCGGGGCTTGGCATCCGGCAGGAAATCCCGGTTAAGGATGGCAGGGGGCAGTGCAGGATCGAGGCGAAGCCAACACTGTGGACACCGGAAAATCCGGTCCTGTATGATATCCGGGTCAGCTTTGGAGCGGATCTGGTCAGTGACCGCATGGGTTTCCGTACCATAAAGGCGGAAGGAAATACGATTTATCTGAATGGAGAGCCTGTTTTCCTGCGGGGCATCAGCTGTCATGAGGAGAGTGTGGAAAACGGAAAAGCATTGACTGACAAGGAGCGGCTGGAGAATCTGAAGCTTGCGAAGGAGCTGGGCTGCAACTATATGCGTCTGGCCCATTATCCTCACAATGAGCAAACCGCACGTCTGGCGGATGAGCTGGGCATTCTTCTGTGGGAGGAGATTCCGGTGTACTGGGCTATCGCATTCCACAATAAGGAAACGCTGGCTGACGCAAAAAATCAGCTTCTGGAGCTGATGCGCCGTGATTACAATCGCGCCAGCGTAATCATCTGGTCTGTGGGAAATGAGAATGCGGATACGGATGCGCGTCTGGCGTTTATGGGAGAGCTGGCAAATACGGCTCATGATTATGACCATACCAGAATGGTGTCCGCCGCCTGCCTGGTGGACGGGGAGAAAAACCAGATCTGTGACCGCCTGTGCGATTACCTGGACGTTATCGGCATCAACGAATATTGCGGCTGGTATACCCCGGATTTTGAAAAGCTTCCCGAAATGCTAAAGAACAGTCATCCCGCCAAACCGGTGGTCATTACGGAGTTTGGCGCGGATGCCAGACCGGGACAACGGGGAACCATTGCGGACAAGTTCTCAGAGGATTGTCAGGCATATGTGTATGAAAGACAGGTGGAGACGCTGGAAAAGAGCGATTATATTAAGGGCATGACCCCCTGGATCCTTTACGATTTCCGCTGCCCCAGACGGCTTTCCGCCATTCAGGATTACTACAATCTGAAGGGGTTGTGCTCCGCCGATAAAAGTTATAAAAAGCCGGCATTCTTTGTATTGCAGGAGTTTTACAGGAGAATGGCTCAAAAATAATCCGTTTTTCAAAAGAGACTGTGATTTTGCATGGAAAAGTGGTATAATGCAGAAAAATATAACTTACATGAGACCGGCACAGCCGGTTGAAAGGAGATGTGACAGTCTGATTTGCAGAACGGAATACAGGAGAAGCACAAGGATGTGCACGAAAGACCGCTCGGAAGCGGAATGGGGGAGAAGATTACGGAAGGCGTTATCTGGAAGCAGCTTCTGATCTTTTTCTTCCCGATTTTGATCGGCACTTTTTTTCAGCAATTATATAACACGGTGGATGCCGTTGTGGTGGGCAGGTTTGCGGGAAAAGAAGCACTGTCCAGCGTGGGCGGTTCCTCCGGCCAGATCATCAATCTGGTGGTCGGCTTTTTTACCGGACTGACTTCCGGGGCATCGGTTATTATTTCGCAGTATTTTGGAGCGAAGAAGCGGGAGGAGCTGCAGAAGGCGCTGCATACCGCTTATGCGTTTTCCATTTTGTTCGGCATACTGATCGGACTGGCTGGGGTGCTGACGCCGATGCTGCTTGCGCAGATGAACACGCCGGAGGAGCTGATGCACGATTCTGTGATGTATGTGCGGATTTATTTTGCCGGGCTGGCGTTTGTGCTGGTTTATAATATGGGTTCCGCAATTTTGCGTGCGATCGGCGATTCCAGGAGGCCGCTGTATTATCTGATCATCTGCTGCATTATCAATATCGTGCTCGACCTTGCGCTGGTGCTTGGACTGCGCCTTGGCGTGCTCGGCGTGGCGGCTGCAACCCTGTTTTCACAGGCGGTCAGCGCTGTGCTGGTTACGCGCGCACTGATGTACCATACAGAGGAGATGGAGCTGCGGCTGGGCGAGATCCGGATACAGAGGGATATGCTGGGCAAGATGCTGCGCATCGGACTTCCCACCGGTATTCAGTCGAGCATGTACAGTATTTCGAATGTGCTGCTGCAGGCATCCCTGAATAATCTTGGCGTAGATACAATGGCGGCATGGGCTGCTTTTGGAAAAATCGACAGCATTGTATGGATGATCAATGGAGCATTTGGTATTTCGGTGACGACCTTTGTCGGACAAAATTTCGGCGCCGGAAAGTGGGATCGTGTGCGCAAGGGAACGCGGGACTGCCTGCTGATGACAGTGGGAAGCGAGATGGCGCTCAGCGCGCTGATCGTATTTGTCGGGCAGTACCTGTTCGGCGTTTTTACATCGGATACCGGTGTTGTGCAGATCGGAATGCGTATGGTACGGATCATTTCGCCTACCTACTGGCTGTTCGCGTTTATCGAGATTTATTCCGGCTCTTTGCGCGCACAGGGCAGCGTGCTGGTGACGACCATTATGACGCTGGTTGGCGTTTGCCTTCTGCGTGTGATCTGGGTGATGTTTATTGTGCCGAACGGAACGCTGGAGCAGCTTATTGCCTGCTACCCGATCACCTGGGTAGTGACTGCAGCGGCGATGATCATTTATTATTTCTATAAGCAGAAACGAATCGTACGGTCATTTATATAAAAAGTCTTGTAAAAAATGTCCTGTGTGCGTACAACGTTTATATAATTGTGATTATAATAATCGTGATTATATAAATAAAAAGCCGGAGGGCATTTTTATGTACATTGGAAGAAAAGGAAAGGCGGCAGTATGGTTTCTTTTGAGGAATTTCAGGATATGATAGAGGAAATTGTTCAGACCTTTCCGGAGGAATTCTTCCGGGAGCTGAACGGCGGGGTTTTTGCGCGCAAACATCCGAAATACCACCCGGAAGGCGTCGGCCATGAGCTTTTTATCATGGGCGAATACTGCAGGCAGCACCATCTTGGGCGCTTTATTGTGATTTATTATGGTTCTTTTGCGCAGGTGTACGGGCATTTGCCGAAGGAGGATCTGGCGAAACGGCTGCGCAAAGTGCTGCTGCATGAATTCCGGCATCATCTGGAATCGCTCGCCGGGGAGCGTGATCTGGAGATCGAGGATGCGATAGAGATCGCGGAATACCGGGAGCGGCGGGGAATATAAAGATCAGGCGGATGATTTTAGAAATAACGGGGAGACATGGAAATGAGTGGAAACCTAAAATATCAGAAACAACTGACGTTTTCTGAGATCACGGTGCAGATTACAGAGCTGGGAGAGGATTATCACATCATGCTCCGGGGCGGAGATAAGCCGCACATTGGCTGCACGGTGCTGGCGATTCCGCGGCCGTCGCTGACCGGGGACGGAAGTATTTCTGTCACATCCTCGGTGCTGAATGTGACCGGGCACAAGGATGAGCAGCTCTGCCGTTATCTGGCGGAGGAAATTGCCAGAAAAAAACGGGCGGTCGTGGTCTGCACGGGTGGATTTCACTATGATAACATATCTTCTGCGCAGATACAGGAAGTACTTGCGGCAGTCAGAGAAATCTGCGAAAATATCATATGATTTTTAGTTTAATGAAATGGGGGTCAATGAGTATGACCAGTATAAAGGATGTTGCTCAGCGGGCAGGTGTGGGCGTGGCAACCGTGTCGAGAGTCTTGAATGAGACCGGATATGTATCGGCGGAAACGCGAAAGAAAGTACAGGATGCGATGGAAGAGCTGAATTATATTCCGAACGAATTGGCGAGGAATCTTCTTCACAAAAAAAGCGGAATTGTGGCGATTATTATACCTAAGATCTCTCATCCGTTTTTTGCAGAATTTGTATTGTATGCAGAGGAAGAATTGCTGAAAAATGGCTACAAGACAATGATATGCAGTACCTACAGCGAACAGAATTATGAGAAGGAATATTTAAATATGCTGAATCGGCACATTGTAGACGGCATTATCGCGGGCGGGCATACGCTGGCGCTGGAGGATTATGCGAGTGTCAGCAGACCTGTCGTGGCCCTGGACCGTTTTCTCGGAGAACATATTCCGACGGTTGCATCCGATCACAGGATCGGCGGCCGTCTGGCAGCGGAGAAAATGATAGAGTGCGGCTGCAAATGTGTGGTTCAGGTACAGGGAGCGCTGGTAGTTGATTCACCGTCTCATGAGCGGCATTATGAGTTTGAGCGCGTTATGAAAAAGCATGGGGTCAAGGTATATTCTTATGAGATGGAATGGAACGATTTTGATTACGGCCGTTATGAGGAGACAGCGCGGGATATTATAAAAAAGTATCCGGATATTGATGGGATATTTGCAGTGGATGTCATTGCTATGGCATTTTTAAAGCAGCTTAGCCGGATGAAGAAAAATGTTCCGGAGGATGTTCAGGTGGTAGGCTACGACGGCACATATATTTCCAAGGTGTCGGTTCCGGAGCTGACGGTTGTCGAACAGCCGATTCCGGAGCTGTCCAGACGCGCCGTAAAAATGGTGATCGGTATGATTGAAGGCAAACGGTATAAAAATAAGCTGGTACTTCTGGAGCCGCAGATGAGAATAGGCGAGAGCACCAAGAATGGGCAGAAATAAAAATTGAAGGAAACCGTGATAAATAACGTTGGTAAAAATATACAAAAATCAGAAAAGTGAAACGGATTCCATATAGATAAAAAGTCAAATAATGCTTGACAGGGAAAAGGAATAGTGGTATATTAGTAAT
>CAJKKX010000145.1 GCA_905200565.1 uncultured Lachnospiraceae bacterium | reverse complement strand
TGCCAAATGGATGTGCGGGCACATCCGCTTGGCTCGCTGCTCGCGGGAATAAAAGATTTTTCATCATATTGTGTTTCCTTTAGACGAACAGGAGCATCATGCCTGCGAGTATTGCTGCGATAATCGCCATACCTGCTGTACCCATCAGCCACTTTCTGCGCTTGTCTTTGGTGGTGATATAGGGCATCAGATCTTCCGTGCCGGGAATTATCCATGCTTTGGTGTGCCCTACCCAGAAGCCGTCTATCAGAAAGCGGTCTATGAGGTTCATAACAGACAGGATTATGAATATCTGCCAGAATCCCTCCTCAAACTCTCTGGCATTATTGATAACATAGACGCATACCAACACATAGACGATATAACCGGGAACGCACAACATTTTAAGAAGGATGCTGTTCCGTCTGATCTTTTCATGAGTTGTCAGACCCATTAAAACGCAACGCTCCTGTACCTCCGTGCTATATAGATGTACCATATTAACAGCACCTTTGTAAATGCTGATAGCACAGACTAAAATCAATAACCCGCCTAATCCAAGTCCTTCTAAAACAGATTGTATAATCATCAGTTATTCTTCCTGACCCCCTGCTCATCCGCACATCTGGGATGCTTCTTCAGCTAATCCATAGCGGCGTAATCCGACTTTACACACTCTGCATAGGTCAGTGGGAAACTGGCTTTCAGCACGACACTTTTCCGCACTTCCCATCCATGTTCCCGCAGGAAACTTAAATATCCATTGGTTGACCATTTGCTGTACTGGTGAAAGCCTGACAGCTTCATCAGAAACGCTTTGACCTTTCCGCGAAAACGGTTGTCAGCGTGGGTGAAGGTCGGTGCGATCAACACGCCATCATCCTTCAGTACTCTATGTATTTCTGCCAGTGCTCTTTCAGGCTCCGGTACAATATGCAGAGCATTGGATACGATGACGACATCGAATGACTGAGCAGCATAGGGGAGACAGAACATATCCTGCACAGAGAAATGGAGCTTTGCAGACTGCACGCCCTGTTTTGCCTGTTTGATCATTTCCTTTGACGCATCTGTAGCTTCGATATGATCAGCAGCGCGGACGATATGTTTGGCGATCAGCCCGGTTCCGGCAGCAAGCTCCAGCACCTGCTTATGCCGCACTACAGGATAAATGAGAGAGTACATTTGCCTGTACGCCCTATGGTCTTTCCGCATGAAGCGGTCATAGATTTTTGCTGTTCGATCCCAGAAAGTTTTCTTCATAATGCTCCCCCTTTACAACGAGGTTAGCAATAACTAACCAAAAACCCTTTAAAAAGCCGCCCATTGACCGCTTTTCTGTTTAATCAAATAATCCTTTACAAACCCCAATGAAGCAGCGTTTCAAGTACCTGTGGATACAGTTCACCGCGAATCGTTTCATTTTTTGTAGTCTCAATTATACTCTTTGCATTTAACGCTGTCAATAAGATTCAAAAAATGTAAAAACCGGCCGTGTATGGGCGGCGCAGGACAAACGTCCACCGGACGATTGTGACGAATCGTCACATAAATGGGCGCAGGAAACTTAACATACAGCTTTTTCTATGCTGAATGTTTCAATTTGTTGCAACACATATAAAGTACTTGAAAAAGAAATCCCTATGCGTTTATGATAGGACTGTACAAATTAAGGGCATCGGAGTGTGAGCTGATCGATGCACATAAAAACGAAGGGAGTACTATCAATGGAACACACAAATGAGGGGACACAAATCTGTTATGCAATTCTGAGAGGCAAGGCAAACCAGCAGCTTTTTGAAGAGGAAATTCAAAAGATGAAGGTTCTGGACGTGGCTGCCAGCATCCGGAAGGAGATGGAGCCGGAAATCCAGGTGCTTGCCTACTGCGTATTGGACAACGAGCTGCATCTTGTGCTGCACGCTGCCGGGGAGCAGGCCGTTGAAAAATATCTGGATAAGGTGACAAAACGCTATGAGGAAACCTGCATTCCGGAAAACGACGCAATGCTGCGGATAGATTATTTGCCGAGCACTAATCATTTTCCGCAGGTAAATTCTTCCGTGCATGAGCAGGGAATCATGTACGGGATCAACCGGAAGGCTACTCACTTCAGGAAAAGTACTATGCATGTCCTGAAGGATATGAAATCCGCGCTTCGTTATTGCATGAAACTGCACATGATGCCGGTGAAGGAACAGATCGTCAGCGTGCCGGAGGATTACTGGTGGTGCAGCTATCCCGACTATCTCGGAAGAAGCTGGCTGCCGCTGGTAAGTACAGAGGAGCTTCTCGGCGAGCTGGATGTGAGCGAAAAACAGGCGCAGAGAATCATCCGGAAAAAGCATTTAGACGCACTTGCGAAAATATCTTCTAACAAGTAATACGTAACCGGATGAGGCATTGTGATGGAAAAATGAGAAATGTATGGAGAATATTTCATTGATGGAATATAATGAAAAGAGACAGAATGTTCTGTGTTATTATTTTATTGCTTTAGATTTTTTTATGATTATTTCAGAAGCTGTTAAGATATTTTTGCGATAATATAAACAGGCGCCCGGCTTAAACGATCTGACCGGGCGTTATCTGTAAGTGAGACGCAAAGGTTAGCGGATGTGATTTTGCGACAGGAAAGGAGACAAGCTATGAATCGGGAGCAGGTATTGATTATCGAAGATGACGCGGATATCCGCGAGGGTGTGCGCATTCTTCTTGAAAGTGAGAATTACCATGTGAAAGAGGCGGAAAACGGGAAGAAAGGGCTGGAGCTTTTGGAGGATTCCACAGATCTGGTAATTCTGGATGTGATGATGCCGGGAATGTCGGGACTGCGCACCTGCGAGGAAATCCGTAAAATTTCCAACGTGCCGGTGCTCTTTCTGACAGCGAAGGCGCAGGAGTCGGACAAGCTGATCGGGCTGATGGCGGGCGGGGACGATTATCTGCCCAAGCCTTTTTCCTATGCGGAGCTTTTGGGCAGAGTGAGGGCGCTGCTGCGCAGATACCGGGTATATATGGGAAAAACCGCCGCAAAGGAAGAAAAAGAGGAGGAATACCTGGAAGCGGGCGGTATCCGTATCCACGAGGTTTTCAACGAAGTGTATGTGGACGGCGTGCTCAGGGAGATGTCTGACATAGAATATCATATGTTGTTATTGATGATGCAGCATCCGGGCAAGATTTTTTCCGCGCAGAATCTTTATGAGAGCGTTTGGGAAGAGCCTTACTTTTACTCCTGCAACAGCACGATCATGGTACATATCCGCAAGCTGCGGGTAAAAATAGAGGAGGATCCCAAATATCCGAAATATATCAAAACGGTCTGGGGAAAGGGGTATAAATTTGACACGGTCGGCGAATAAAATACACTCTATTTATTTCCAGCTTGTGCTGCTGCTGACGGTCTCGGCGGTGACGGCGGGAATTGTTTTTCTGGCTCTTGAGAAGGCGGGGGTGTGGCTGATTGACAACTACTACGACACGCCTGAATATAACGAAAAGAAAAACCGTTTCTACATAGAAAAGATGCAGCAGTATATCGACGAGGAGCAGATCAGCTATGAGGACAGGACAAAGCTGAATGCCTGGGTGAAGGAGCAGCAGGTCATCAGCGTTCGCGTATATAAAAACAACACATTGATGTTTAATTCGGACTATCAGGAGCAGGAGCCGGAGACCGACGGCATTTATGCGAATGAAAACGATCTGCTGACCTATTATCCGGTGGAATTTGCGGATGGCACGGCGATGGTAGGGATTATAGGCTGGTATGTGTATCAGCTCTACAATTATGAGCAGATTACCACTCTTGTAGCTTCCTTTCTGCTGTTTCTGGTGCTCACGCTGCTCGGTATACGCCGGAAAATGGCTTACATCGCCAGGCTCAGCATGGAGATCGGGATACTGGAGGGCGGAAGTCTGGATTATAAGATCACGGTAACGGGGCAGGATGAGCTTTCGCGTCTCGCGCAGGGGCTGGATAATATGAGACGTTCCTTTAAAAATATGATTGCCAGGGAAGCCGAGATGGTGCGGGAGAATCAGAAGGTGGTCACAGAAATGTCACATGATCTGCGCACGCCGGTCACGTCCATTCTGCTCTACACAGAGATCCTGAAAAAAGGAAATTATGAGAGTACGGAGCAGTCTGCGGAATATCTGGACAAGATTGACCGGCAGGCGCGGCGCATGAAGCAGCTCACGGATCATCTGTTTGAGTATTCTCTGGTGTCGGGACAGCAGGAGATTACACTCGAAAAGGCGGAGAGCTACGAGGATCTGTTTTACGACCTGCTCTCGGAGACCTGCAGCTTTCTTGAACACAGAGGGTTTCACACGGTGACGCAGATGGAATGGCGCGACCAGAAGCTGCGGGTATGCACGGAGTATGTGGTGCGTATCATGGACAACATCACATCGAACATCTTAAAGTATGCGGATGCGGAGAAGCCGGTAAAAATTTCCAGCATGTATATCGGCCAAATGGCAGGCTTCGCATTCGAAAACAGCGTGCAGGAGCTGACAGAAAAGCCGGACAGCACCCGCGTCGGTCTGCAGAGCATAAAAAATATGATGCAGAAGATGGGCGGCATCAGCAAGACATGCGAGCAGGACGGCATATTCCGGATCGAGGTGCTGTTCCCGTGCATGAAGTAGCCTCCCGGTTTCAGTAGTTTCCTGGTTTCTATACATAATTCAGATTTGTTAAGAAGTTGTTTAGGATATGGTAAGAAATTCGTTTTATGATGGTACTATCAAGAGTTGAGAAGGGAGGGAAAAAGTATCGGAGAAAACAACTGAAAACGTAACGGAAAAAACCCCAATTTACCCAACTAAAAAGCAATAGATGTATGTTTATCCTCTTTTAAGTAAGCGGAGGGGCACGATTCAGACGCGCCCCTCTTTGTTATTTAGAATTTTTCAGAATTGATTCAGAAATGATTAAGAAAGACAGTGCATACTGACAGAAAACGGAAGGACAGGGGGATATATGAAAAAGAAGATTTTTATTCTGCTGGCGCTGTGTATCGCAGCGGCAGGTGCATACTATGCTGTAAACCGCTTTCAGGGAAGCAGAAGCGGCGCAGCGGATAATAAGGATGTTGTTTATGTGAACCGTGTGTCGGATATCACCGGTTCCGCCAGCTCAGACTACAGAGAACGGTTTGGGGGCGTCATTGAGCCGCAGGCGACTGTCAAAATAAAGCTGGATGCTGAAAAGAAGGTGAAGGAATGTAAGGTTAAGGAGGGCGATCAGGTCAAAGAGGGTCAGACGCTGTTCGTTTACGATACGCGGGAGGATGAAAATAAGCTGGCACAGCTTGAAATTGATATTGAAAAGGAAAAGAGCGAGATTGAGAGCGACACGGCGGCAATCGCCAGGCTGGAGAAGGAGAAACGCTCGGCAAGTGCGGACGACCAGCTCTCGTACACGACTGATATTCTGACGCAGCAGAACAACATTAAGATGAGCGAGTACGAGATTAAGACGAAGACGCTGGAGATAGAGCAGCTAAAGGAAACGCTGCAGCACGCGGAGGTAAAATCGGAGGTATCCGGAATTGTTCAGACGATCAATCCGCCGGACAGCGACAGCATGAACAGCTCAGACGGCACATATATGAAAATTTTGAAGTCCGGTGATTTCCGCATTAAATGCAAGCTGAATGAACAGAACCTGCCGATGGTGACGGAGGGAATGCCGGTTGTGATTTTTTCACGGCTTGACAGGAACCAGACCTGGAAGGGGACAGTAACAGAGGTCATTACAGACAACACGCAGGAGGATGATGGAAACGCAATGGTCATCGGCGACAGCGGTTCTACCGGCTCGTCCAATTATCGTTTTTACGTACAGGCGGATTCGATTGAAGGGATGCTGCTTGGACAGCACGTTTATCTGGAGGAGGACAAGGGGCAGGAGACGGAAAAAGAAGGTCTCTGGCTGAATGAAGCTTATCTGATGCAGGAGGATGGAAAATTCTTCGTCTGGAGGGCAGATGAGAGCGAACGGATCCGCAGGCAGGAGGTTACGGTCGGCGAGTACGATGGTGAGCAGGAAAAATATCAGATTCTCTCCGGGCTTGCCGCAGAGGATAGCATCGCATTCCCGATGGACGGTATTCAGGAAGGCAGCCAGGCGGTGCTGAATGTGTATGACAGCAGCGCGGACAGCGCGGTGGCTGATGAAGCCAGCGGCGACGATACGGGTGATGATGACAGCGCCGAAGTGATCGAAGACAATGCAGATGATGATTTGATGGAGGATGATGCGAATGTCGAAGTGATCGAAGACAATGCAGATGATGATTT
>CAJKKX010000144.1 GCA_905200565.1 uncultured Lachnospiraceae bacterium | reverse complement strand
CGCGGGCTACCGGGACGAACGTTTTCGGGAGGATAATAAGGTGCCGGAGCCACGGACGATACATTTGCAGGAAGAAAAGGATGCGGACAATTCCTGTCATGTTTCAGAAACCGGGAAGAAAGGGAAACGCAGCCGGGGCGAAGTTCTGCTGATTCTTATGCTCTGTGTTCTTGCAATCCCGGTTCTTTTCCGAATCGTGAAAGGCGTTTTTGGAGCGATTTTCGGTTTGGTTGGAGGCGTTTTCGGACTGTTGTTCGGAATCATTGGCGTGATCCTTGCACTTGCCATTGTGATTCCCGTCTGTGTTGTTGTGGCGGTAATCTGCGGAATCGTGTGTATCGGCATTGGAATTGCACAGATATTTCTGTCACCAGGCGTCGGTTTTTTATTGTTGGGAGGCGGATTTCTGGCGCTGACGGTGGGAATCCTGCTGCTGATCGTGTGTGTCTGTGTATTTCAGAAAGTGATTCCGTGGGCGGTACGTACAGTCGTGGGATTTTTCAGAAGAATTTTTAAAGTGAGGGAGGCATAGGGGATGAAAAAGTTTACGAAGGTCTGCCTGATTCTTGCAGCGATACTGGCTGTGCTGGGGATTTCTTTCTGTATCGTAAGTGCCGCCGTGGGAGTGGATTTCAGGGATTTGAGAAAATTGGCGTTTTATGAGCGGCTGGATCAGAAAACAGATCAGAAAGCAGAGCCGGAGGGCAAGGAGTTTCAAAAGGACTTTACGGGAATACGGAAGCTGGAGCTGGAGCTTGGGATTACGGATATGAATATTGTAAACAGCGCAGATGACCAGATACACGTGTATGGTTCGAATCTGGACAGTTCTTTCCAATGTCGGAAAGACGAAGATACGCTGGAGATTGAAAGCAAAAGAAGTTTCCGGCTCTCCGCAAACCAGAGTGATCTCATCACTCTGGAAGTGCCTGAGGGAATGGTATTTGAAGAAGTGGAGCTGAATATAGGAATGGGCAGTCTGAATGCGGAGATACTAAACAGCAGGAAACTGGACATTGAATGCGGAGTCGGGAGTGTCGTAATCAGCGGAAGAGTGGAAGAGACGTGTGAGATCGAGTGCGGGGTCGGCGAAGTAACGCTGAATCTGGACAATGGAGAAGAAGATTTTAACTATCAGGTAGAATGCGGAATCGGAAGCGTGACTTTGGGAGAAAACAGTTACAGCGGCATTTCGAAGGAAAAGGAGATAAACAACCAGGCGGACAGTACGATGTCGGTGGAATGTGGAATGGGTAATGTAATGGTTACTTTTAATAAGGAATAGAAAAGGAGAATGAATATGCAAAAGAAATTGTACAAATCAAGGGAAAATCAGATTCTCTGCGGCGTATGCGGAGGGATTGGGGAATATTTAAATATTGACCCGACGCTGATTCGTTTGCTGCTGGTACTGCTTGGATGCACAACCACAGGAATCATCATTTACATTGTGGCGGCGATTATCATCCCATATGAATATTAATGATGCCAGGGTCAAAAGTCAAATTCCACGTTGTGCTTGCACATAAGTGGAAGATTGACTTTATGAGCCGTATGGCATCTTTTGACCTCAATATCAGTTTAATACCACTTTTTTGATTTTTGTATAAACACAAAAAAGCCAGGCCATACTCCAGAAAAAGAGCAGAAAGGAGCATGGCCTGTTATGTCTAAAAAAGAAAAGAAAATAGACCTGGAAAATCTCACACCGGAGGAGCAGCTCAAATATGAGATTGCGGAAGAACTGGGGCTTTTGGAACGGGTGCTGGATAGTGGCTGGAAATCTTTGTCGGCAAAGGAAACAGGACGTATCTGCGGCATGATGACCAGAAGGAAAAAGCAGATGAAGGCGGATGCGTTGGAAAAAACGTTTTGATCTTCGTTTACTATTTTGTACATTCATGATACAATGACAGTACAGATGAGCAGATATGGTACGGGAGGACAGGATGAAAAATCTGAAAGAAGATTTGGAAAGCGGAAATATAAAAAGGGTTTATCTTCTGTATGGAGAAGAGACATATCTGAAAAACCTTTATAAAAGCAAACTGAAAAGTGCCGTTCTCCCGTCAGGAGATACGATGAATCTGTCCGTTTATGAAGGAAAGGGCATCCATGTCAGAGAAGTGATTGCTCAGGCAGAAACGATGCCCTTCTTTGCGGACAGGCGCCTGATTCTGATTGAAAACAGCGGATTTTTTAAAAATGCGTCCCCGGAGCTTGCAGAATACATACCACAGATACCGGAGGGGACCTGTATGGTCTTTGCCGAGGATGAAGTGGACCGGAGGGGGAAGCTTTACAAGGCGGTAAAAAACGTGGGGCGCGTGGTGGAGCTGAATCGCCAGGATGACAGGACCCTGGCAAACTGGGTGCTGCGCGCGCTGCGCAAGGAGAAAAAGAATATCACATCTTCTACTATGGAGCTGTTTCTCACCCGGACGGGCAATGATATGGAACGGATTCAGAAAGAACTGGAAAAATTGCTGTGTTATACGATGGGGCGTGATGTGATCACTTCGGAGGACGTGGAGGAAATCTGTACGGTCCGCACGGAAAATAAGATCTTTGATATGATCAATGCAATCGCAGAAAAGAAGCAGAAGCGGGCGCTGGATCTTTATTATGATCTGTTATCCCTGAAAGAGCCTCCTATGCGTATCCTGTATCTGATTACGAGGCAGTTCAATCTTCTGATGCAGGTGAAAGAGATGCTGGCGCAGGGATTTGATCAGAATCTGATCGCACAGAATCTGAAAGTACAGAGCTTTGTTGTCCGGAATTGTGCAAGGCAGGCAAGAAGCTTTTCGGCACAAGCCCTGAAAAGCGCCGTGAGAGCTTGTGTGGATGCAGAAGAGTCTGTGAAAACAGGGCGCATGAATGATATTCTGAGCGTAGAGCTTTTGATTGTGAGATTCAGCAGCGGAAAATAAAAAAGCAATAGAAAACACCAGGCTGACGGAACCTGGTGTTTTTTATATGTTTGTGTATTGATTAAGCGATGTTGTTTACAGCTTTTGACAAGCGGGAAACTTTTCTCGCAGAAGTGTTCTTATGATAAACACCCTTTTTTGTAGCCTTATCAATAACAGAAGTAGCGTTTAATAAAGCAGCGGCAGCAGCTTCTTTATCATTTGCAGCAACAGCGGCATTTACTTTCTTGATCGCAGTCTTAACACCGGATTTGATTGCCTTATTGCGTGCAGCTTTTGTTCTGTTTACTAAGATTCTTTTCTTTGCAGATTTGATATTAGCCAACCTGTACACCTCCAAAATATTTTTATCATCATTTATTTAACCGTTCTTTGCCGCACCGAATCCGGACACGGACGTTCCGGTGCAAGCATACTCATATAGTTTAGCCCAACCCCATAAAGATGTCAATACATATTTTGCAAAAAAGTGTAAAAGATAGTAACAGTGAAGGCTGAACTGTTACAAAAGATACGAGCAGGAAATCATAAAGAGAAGAAGGAGAAAGTTATGCTGGGAAAATTTAATATCCGTACGGATCTGGCGCTGGAGGCAAAGGAAAGTTTCGAAGAGGACAATGTAGAAATCCGTGGGGTACGCATTCATGAGACAGAGGATAAGGAAAATGAAATCCGCACCACCAGAGTGGTGATTGAAACGGAGAACGGGGCAAAGGCGATGGGAAAGCCGGTAGGAAATTATATTACCCTGGAAGCGCCCCATATGTCTGCTGCGGATGAGGATTACCACCGGGAGATTTCGAAGGCTCTGGCGGGGCATTTGAGGAAACTTCTCGGAGAGGAAGAGCAGTCGGTACTGGTCGTAGGGCTGGGAAACCGGGAGGTAACGCCGGACGCCCTGGGGCCGTATGTAGTAAATAACGTGAACATCACACGCCACATGATTAAGGAATACGGAAAAGCATCCGTAGGTAAGGAACGGGTGCATCAGATCAGCGCTCTGGCGCCGGGAGTTATGGCGCAGACGGGTATGGAGACACTGGAAATCATCCGGGGCGTGGTTGAGGAAACACAGCCGGCAGTGGTGATTGCCGTGGACGCACTGGCTGCCAGAAGCACGAGAAGATTAAACCGTACGATACAGGTGACGGATACCGGGATTAATCCTGGCTCTGGTGTGGGAAATCATAGAAACGGCATCAATGAGGAAGCTCTGGGCGTTCCGGTTATCGCCATCGGTGTGCCGACGGTGGTGGATGCGGCAACCATCGTAAATGACACGATGGAGAGCCTGGTGGAGACAATGGATCAGGACCCAGGTATCCGAAATCTGGGAGGAGCGCTTGGAACTCTGACGAAAAGTGAAAAACAGCAAATGATCTGGGAGTTGATCTCTCCACACCTGAACACGATGTTTGTGACGCCAAAGGATATTGACGAGACGATAAAACGCATCAGTTATACGGTTTCTGAAGGAATTAATCTTGCATTGCAGTTGTCATAGTTCTGGGACAGGCTGCATATAAATAGGTATATCAGGCGAAAGCAGGAAGTTTTCGGGCGGGAGGATGGGAGCGTTTTATGCAGAAAAAGTTGCAGAATCTGGCATGGATTGTAATAGTTTTTTTGGGCCTCTATATTTTATATAGAGGTTTTATGATTGCAAAAGAAAACCACTTTCTGCAAAGAATCCCCGGTATTGGAGGATTGGAGCGGGCGCTTGAGACAATGGCGGTAAAGACACATATGCCGGGGCTTTCTTTTGCCTGGCAGGGGCCGGGCGAACCGAAAGAGTGGACAGACTTTGCACTGGACGAGGTTTTTCCATTGTATTCCTATGCCCAGCAGGAGGCAAAAGGACTTCCGGATATCGAGAGCCGCCTGGAGTATGAATTGATGATGGAAGTGGAAAGTCAGACAGAGGCGCTGGCAAAGCTTCCTGAAAGCGGTGGGGAGCAGCAGACAGAAACAGAGCAACAGGAAAAACCGGTGGAATCTCCCACAGAAACACAGACGGAAGGACAGACAGAAAGGAAGCCGGAGATCGAAGCGAAGGATCCCAAACGGCAGCCGGAAGTGGATATCAATGAGGAGGAGCTGCGGGATTATAATTATCTGTTAAATAATTTTTTTACAGTGGACCCATCCACTACAGCGCTGGAGAGTCAGATCAATTATAATCTTCTGATGTCAAAAGATCTGAAAATGACGTCTGACAATTCTGCGCCGCAGATTCTGATTTATCATACCCATTCCCAGGAGGCATTTGTGGACTCCGTGGAAGGTGATGTGAATGATACGGTTGTGGGTGTGGGAAACTATCTGACGGAGATATTGACAAACGTTTATGGATATAATGTCATCCACCACACGAAAGTTTACGATATGATTGACGGAGAGCTGGACAGAAACAAGGCTTATACGCTGGCGGCGCCGGATATTCAGCAGATTCTGGATGAAAACCCTTCGATTGAGGTGGTCATTGACCTGCACAGAGACGGTGTGGACGGATATAAGTTCGTGCAGGAAATCAACGGAAAACCTACGGCACAGATCATGTTTTTCAATGGTTTGAGCCGTACTGCCAGAAACGGAGAAATTGATTATCTTCCGAATCCTTATATTGAGGACAACCTGGCATTCTCTTTTCAGCTTCAATTAAAGGCTGCACAGTATTATCCGGGGTGGACAAGGAACATTTATCTGCAAAGCCTCCGCTATAATCTTCATATGTGCCCGAAGTCCCTTTTGATCGAGTCGGGGACACAGTTAAACACAGTACAGGAGGAGCGGAATGCTATGGAACTGCTGGCGGATATTCTGAATCAGGTATTGCGTGGAGAGTGAGAGATGTGATACACTGATTTTGGCTGTATCGCTTCATACGGGTGAAAAAGTATCGGTATGCGGCGCGCACAGCTTGAAGAAGGAGGAAGAAAAGTGGCAGCCATAGACCAGAGCAAAATCAGAAATTTTTGTATTATTGCACATATAGATCACGGAAAATCCACTCTGGCAGACCGGATTATCGAGATGACCGGGCTGCTTACCAGCCGGGAGATGCAGGCGCAGGTGCTTGATAACATGGAGCTGGAACGGGAAAGGGGAATCACCATCAAAGCCCAGACGGTCCGTATCGTTTATCAGGCGAAGGACGGAGAAGAATATATTTTCAACCTGATCGACACGCCCGGACATGTGGACTTTAATTATGAAGTGTCCAGGAGCCTTGCTGCCTGCGACGGGGCGATTCTTGTGGTGGACGCCGCCCAGGGCATTGAGGCGCAGACCCTGGCAAATGTTTATCTGGCGCTGGATCACGATCTGGACGTCATGCCGGTCATCAATAAAATTGACCTGCCGAGTGCAGAACCGGAAAGA
>CAJKKX010000143.1 GCA_905200565.1 uncultured Lachnospiraceae bacterium | reverse complement strand
ACACCGCTACGGCGCCGGTGTTGATGCCTTTGATTACAGGACCATATAATTTGGATGTCACATCTTGTCGAGGAAATCTGCGGTTTTGGGTGGCTGTTTTGACAAATAATATGCCTCCCTTCACGTATACTAGGGGTACGTGAAGGGAGGCTTTTTGTTGTACTACGAGATTTATCTGGATGTCTATTTTCTGGAAAATCTGATGCTGAATTTTTTGATTCTGCAGCTAACCGGAATCATACAAAAAGAAACCTTTTCAGTAAGAAGAAAGCTTCTGGCGAGCGGGATCGGAGCCGTTGGAGCATGTCTGATCGTCGTACTTCCTATACATAAAAGCAGAATCGTATCTGCTGCATGCAGCATTTTATTTTGTTTCCTTACAGCGTATGCTGCAGGAAAAAAACGCGGAAGCAGAGGCTGGCAGCAGACGGTTTATGTGTACGGTATCCTGTCTTTGTTCCTGGGGAGTATCTGGCAGATTTTTGTGACATATCTGAAGCTGCCGTTCTGGCTGGCGGCAGCGGCGGGATATGGCACCGCCAGGCTGTTGTGGAATTGCCGGCGAAGGGCAAAGGCTGAAACAAAATACCTGTACGATGTCACGCTTCAAAAAGGAACAAAAAAGATTTTATTAAAGGGACTGCTGGACAGCGGCAACCAACTGACGGATCCGCTTACAGACAGACCGGTTCACATCACAGATTACAATGAGATCTGCAGGCTTTTAAGCGAAGCGGAAATACAGGAACTGGACGGCTTTCTGGATATGGAACTATGCGGGCAGGGGGATGCTTTGTTTCGCTATATTCCTTATCATTCTGTCGGGGAGGGCAGGGGGATACTGCCTGCGATAACGCTGGACAGTATGGAAATAAAGCATGGGGAGAGTGCATGGAATACCAAAAGAGTGCTGGTTGCTGTCAGCAGAAGGGCAGTCAGCAGCGGAGGAAAATATCAGATGATATTGCACCCTCGTATTTTAGAGTAGCAGGAGGAATGTATAACATGATGATTAAGGTGGCTATGCCAAATAAATTTCAGTTTCGGATGATTCCGAGCGTATCGGATATGTTCTGGAAGCGCACAAACGATATTCACTATATCGGGGGCAGCGAGGTGCTGCCCTCTCCGCTGGAACCGGGCAGAGAAGCGGAGGCGATTGAACAGCTTGGAAGCAAGGAACCGGGGGAGGCAAAATCACTTTTGATAGAACACAATCTGAGACTTGTTGTGTACATAGCGAAAAAATTTGATAATACCGGGGTGGGTGTGGAGGATCTGATTTCTATCGGGACAATCGGACTGATTAAAGCAATTAATACGTTTAATCCCGGAAAAAATATTAAACTTGCAACATATGCGTCACGTTGCATTGAAAATGAAATCCTCATGTATCTCAGGCGAACAAGCAAGACAAAGATGGAGGTATCCTTTGACGAGCCGCTGAACGTAGACTGGGATGGAAACGAACTGCTTCTGTCGGACATTCTCGGGACCGACGAGGATGTGATCTATCGCGACATGGAAACGGAGATGGAGTACAAGCTGCTGATGCGCGCGATAGATAAACTTTCTGACCGGGAGAGAATGATTATCCAGCTTCGCTTCGGACTGGGAAAAAATGACGGTGAGGAAAAAACACAGAAGGAGGTGGCGGATATGCTGGGCATCTCACAATCTTATATATCACGTCTTGAAAAAAAGATCATTGGACGGCTAAAAAAGGAAATCGCCAAAGCGCAGTGAAGGAGCTTTCGGAATATTGCTTATAATGAGTTTTCGGAATGCTGCTTTTTGATGAACTTCCGAAATGTTGCTTTTTGATTGACATTTTTTCTGACAGGCGTACAATGGAGAGAGCACTAATATGGAAGAGGAAGATGGATGGAACAGAAGAAAGCAGACCAGAAAAAAACATTTCGTCCGGTTCCGGGACTTCGCCGGGAGGATGAGGAAAAACAGTTATCAGAGATTTTAATGATCGCGCAGGAAAATCTGGAGCGTACGGAAGGGCGCATCCGGGAGTTGTCGAAAGAAGTGCATGATCTGATGGAGACGTATGGTCCAAAAGACAAGGAAGGGCTTTCACTTTTGCACAACACGCTGTCACAGCTTGGGGAGAACCGGCGTGATCTGCTGCGGTGTCAGAAAGCGCGAAAAAAGCCGTATTTCGGACGGATTGACTTTCGTGATCCGCATGTTTCACAGGCGGAATCTTATTACGTGGGACGGGTTGGCATTTCGAAAAACGGTGTGGAGCCGGTGGTCATAGACTGGCGCGCTCCGGTGGCGTCAGTCTATTATGAAAATGCGCTTGGTCCATGCAGGTATGTGGTGAAAAATGAAGGAACTTATGAGATTGACCTGCAGCGCAAGCGCACGTATGAGATTGTTGATGACAGGCTGAAGGATTTCTTTGATTCGGACGTAGTTGCCAATGACGAGCTGTTGACAAAGTACCTTGCAAAAAGCAAAAAAGCGGTGCTGGGCGAGATTATTGCGACGATACAGAAGGAACAGAATGCGATTATCCGCAAATCTCCCAAAACAAATCTGATCGTGCAGGGTGTTGCCGGTTCCGGGAAAACAACGGTGGCGATGCATCGCATCTCTTACATATTGTATAATTATGAAGAGGATTTTCGGCCGGAGGATTTCTATATCATTGGAAGCAACCGGATTTTGCTGAATTACATTACCAGTGTCCTGCCGGATCTGGATGTGTACGGTGTGGCCCAGATGACAATGGAGCAGCTTTTCGTCCGTCTGCTTTACGAGGACTGGAATCCGAAGGTCCACCAGATCTGTGCGATTGATAAAAAGGATCAGAATGCCTGCGTTAAGGGAAGTTATGCATGGTTTCACGACCTGGAGGATTTCTGCCGGGAGTATGAGAGACGCGTGATCCCGATAAAAGATGTATGGTTGGAAAACGAGGATTCGGCAGCGCAGCCGGAGAAGGACAGCATGGCAAGTGACGGCACAGGCGTGCTTTTGCTGGATGCCTCTGCAATTGAAGCGTATCGGGCGCAAAACCCGCAGGTTTCCGTGCAGGGCAAAATTAATATGTTGAATGAGATGCTTCTGGCAAAGCTGGAAAACGAATTGACCGGGAAATATGTCTCTTATACCGCAGCGGAGAAAAGGGAGCTGAAAAGAAAATACCGCTGGTATTTCGGAAAGGATATCTGGAAGGGATCGATTTTTGAGGTCTATCAGGAATTTCTGCAAACGCAGCGGGAGAAGGGAAAGGCTGTTCCGAATGTAACAAATCAATTTGATGTATATGACCTTGCAGCGCTCGCTTATTTGTATAAACGCATGAAAGAGACAGATGGGATCCGTGAGGCAAGTCACATCATCATTGACGAGGCGCAGGATTTCGGCATGATGGCATATGGCGCGCTGGCATACTGCCTGCGGGGATGTACCTATACGATTATGGGTGATGTCTCGCAAAATATTTATTTTGGATATGGACTGAATGACTGGAGGGATCTGCAGGATCTCATATTAACAGGTACCTTCGATAGCTTTGGATTGCTGAAAAAGAGTTATCGTAATACTGTAGAAATCTCGGATTTTGCCACGGAGATTCTGCGTCATGGCAGCTTCCCGATTTACCCGGTTGACCCCATCAGACGACATGGAAATCCGGTGTGTGTGGAAAAGTGTGCAGATGAAAACAATATGATACAAAAGGCGGCGGATATCATCGCAGAATGGCTGCAGGCGGGGCATGAGACGATTGCAGTCATCTGTCGTGATGAGGGCGAGAGCGCAGCAGTAAGTGATATGCTGGGCAAAAAGCTTCCGCTTGCAGACTGTAATCCGGAGACGGCGGAGTTTGGAAGCGGTGTAATGGTGCTTCCGGTGGAATACACGAAGGGACTGGAATTTGACGCGGTTTTGCTGTACCACCCGTCTGCTGAGCATTATCCGGCGGAGGATTCTTATGTGAAGCTTTTGTATGTCGCGGCAACCCGTGCGCTTCATGAGATGGCGGTTCTGCACATAGGAGATTTGACGGATCTGATCGGGAAGCCGGTATCTGAGGAAAAACGAATGAGTTCCCTGGAAAATGAAGCGCCGAAGGAAAGGCGGCGCTTTGCGGATGCGGAAATTACGGCACAGGAGCAGATGCTTCTGGACGCGAAGCAGGGGGACAAAGAGCGCGCGATGCGCGGCTATATCGGACCGAAGGCGATTAAGGCTGAGAAACCGCGGCAGATCGACGCGGGCGGTAGCAATCCGGACGAAAGTGACGCGGGTGCGGACAGGAAGGCATGGGGTGGTGCGGACAGGAAGGCGTGGGGTACCGACATAGAAAACCAAAGCATCACTGGCATGAAAAAACGGTGCAGCATCGGCACAAAAAAACAGGGCATTACTGACATGAAAATACAAGGCACTGCCGGTACGGAAAAGCCGGGCAGCGTCATCAGAAAGATGTCGGGCGGTAAAGGCAGCGTCATCAGAAAGATGTCGGGCGGTAAGGGCAGCGTCATCAGAAAGGTGTCGGGCGGTAAGGACACCGGTATGGAGGAGAGCGATCTGGAGGAGATCAACATGTCTCCGTACCGTTTTGGCGACATTCCGGATAACAGCATTCTCCGCCCGCAGGGACACAGCCGTGTTGACTGTGCTGTGCGCATGGTCCGAAAGACAAAGCAACATATTGATCTGATCAGCAGCTACGGGATCCTGCGTCTGATGGTCCTGGAGGACGCGATGCTGCGCATACAGTTTTTGCGTGGACAGTCGCCGGAATTTGAGCCGGGACGGTGGAATTACAGACCGGAAAAACCGGCGGTATGGACAGCGAAGGAAGGCAGAAGTCTGGTCGAGATCGCGACGGGAAAAATTGTCGTGCGTGTTGAAAAAAAGACGGGCGCTCTGCAGTTTTTCGACCGGAAGGGCAGGCTGCTCCTGGCGGAAAAGGCACAGCTTCCGCGGCAGATGGATACAGTGGGCTGCCGGAACTGGATGTATTTTGACTGGCAGAAAAACGAAAAGCTTGCGGCGAAGGGCGTGCTGGCAGATCAGACGGAGCGCATGACCCAGATGGCGAGATACATCAGCTTTGGCGGCAAAAAGCTGCGGATGCCGCTTCTATACTCCTCACAGGGATACGGTATCGGTGTAGCGGCGAGGGGAACCGTGCTCTGCTGCGCAATTCCCATGTACGGACCATATCTGTACACGGAGGGCGAAAAACAGATAGATTACTATTTCCTGCACGGCGAAAATTATGAAGAAGTAGTAAAACTGTATCGCCGTATATCCTTATGAGCAGGGAAAAAACGACGTGCGCATGCTAAGACAGCCGGGACTGTGAGCTGACGCTGTTTACCTGCACTTTAAGCGGAGCATCGCGCATGACCGTGCGCAGCAGGCTGATAATTAATGAGTGGATTTTCTGATTTTTGTGAAAAAGTGCCTTTGAAAAATTGGCGAAAAAGAGGTATAATTTAAATACAGAACGTGTGGCAGAACTGCGTAAATCCTGTTCCTGCCGCATGTTTTTTTGTTGCTATGTATCCGAAGGGAACTGCCAGTGGCAGGTCACGTTTTGCATTAGGAGGTAGTCTATGTTTGAGGTAAATAATTATGTGGTAAAGTATAATTCAGGCGTTTGTAAGGTGGAGGATGTTCTGGACGGAGAAAAGGCGGATTTTAAAGATCACAAAATGTATTATCTGCTTGTTCCGCTTGCAGAGAAAAATGCCAAAATCTATATTCCGCTTGAGCGCGGAGAAAAGGTGCTGCGCAGGGTGCTCACCTATGAGGAAGCGACAGATCTCATTACACGGATTCCAAATATTGACACGGATTTTTCACAAAATGATAAGCTGCGTGAGCTGGAATATAAGGAGGCGCTGCAAAGTCTGGACTGTGAGCGGATGGTACAGATTATTAAGGATATTTACGGACGGAAAAAGCATCGGGCGAATCATGGGAAGAAGCCGACGGCGACCGATGAGAAATATTTCCGGATAGCGGAGCACTCTTTGTATATGGAGCTGGCATTTTCCCTTGGCTGTCGGGAGGAGGAGATTCCAAAACTGATCACAGAAAAAATCGAGAGCGCTCCGGCAAGAAAAGAGCAGTAAGAAATTACATGATTTGGAATCCTCCAGTGCTGTTTCGATCTCCTAAGCGGCCGGACAACCTGCGGGCAGTGCACTGACGATAACTGGCAACTTACAATAATGTAAGTTGCTTTTTTAATTGGGCGAAATATAATTGAGGTATAGGCGGGAGAGAATGCAGGGGATGCCGGGGCAGTATGCCAGGGCTTCAACCTGCAATTCAGAG
>CAJKKX010000142.1 GCA_905200565.1 uncultured Lachnospiraceae bacterium | reverse complement strand
GTGCGTGCGCAACCCTTGAAAACGAGGCGGGCTTCTTCATGGCCGCTCAGGATGTCGATTTTGTAGCCGAGCGCAGCTTCGGCTTTCTTCAGAAATTCTGCCGAATTGGTAGCAGCACGCATTGCCTGTGTGCCGACGGCACGCACACGTTCGGGCGGCAGGTTACCCAATCGTTCGCGAAAGCGAGAAAGCGCGCCGAGTGCTCTTGCCTGTGCTTCGGGTGTGAGCGCACCAGCTTCGTCAAAACCGCCTGCGAGGCGAATGGTTTCTTTCCAGTAGCTTTGCGTCGTAATGCGGTCGCCATGCACTTGACCGATTTCCACGCGGAAGCTGTTGCTTCCCAAATCAACGGCACCTAAAAGCATTTGAGCATCTCTACGAAAGGGGAACCTGGTTGCCCAGTTGGTTAGGTATCAGTTCGACGATGCGGTTTCCGGATAGTCCGGGTCGAGTCCGACGAGTGCGTTGGCAAACGGAACGGCGCGGAAGCGCTGTAGGTCTGCGAGCTGTTCGCCCACGCCGATGAAATAGATCGGTAGCGGTGCTTCGGCGCGCATGGCGCAAATGGCCGCCAGTACGCCGCCCTTGGCCGTGCCGTCGAGCTTCGTGATGATAAGCCCCGTGACCTTGACGGCCGCGTCAAAGGCCTTTACCTGCGCGAGCGCGTTTTGGCCGTTCGTGCCATCGAGCACAAGGAGCACCTCGTGCGGAGCACCTTCGAGCGCCTTATTTTGCGAACGGTGGATGCGGCGAAGCTCTTCCACATATTCCTCCATATGGGAATCATTATTGACAGAGAGGTTGGATATAAAAGAGGACATGATATAGTCCATATTGCATTCTCGTATAATAATCCCAACGCCCGGCTTGGACGTGACAATTCCTGTGATTTCCAATGATTTAATGGCCTCCCGGAGGACATTGCGGCTGACTCCGAGCTGATGGCACATTTCCATTTCCGTTGGAAGCTTATCACCGGGCTGCAGTTTATTCTGGAGGATATATTCCCTGATTTCATCATAGACTCTCAGATAAAGTTTTTTGGATTTTATATTGCGAAGTTCGGATGTATTTTCCATAGCGCCTCCTTTAGCCGATTATAAACGAATGATACTTTGTATTACAAAAATCATATGGATAGCATAACCGAAAATAGATCTCAAGTCAATGGATTGTGCAAAATACTATAAAATAAATCAAACTCCATAGAAAAATATACAAAATAACAAAAAACCTGTTGACAAGTATGGGAAAGAGTAGTATTGTTTAATTACAATTTTTAAAAGTAGTTTGTAGTACAAAGTAAAGGAGGAGAACGCATGAAACTTAAAAAATTGGTGAGCATGTTGTGTGTTTCCGCAATGGCACTGTCTCTGTTTGCGGGTACGGGTATTACCGCAGCGGCGGAGGAGGCGGCAGAGGTAAGCTGCCAGGAGCTTGGCACTCCGCTCGCTGACCTGCGTGTCAGACAGGCTCTGGCCTATGCCATCGATATGGACGCGATCGTAGACAGTCTTTTCGACGGCATGGCAGAAAAGGCGATCAGCTTTACTTCACCGGGAGAATGGCTGAATACAGAGATTCCGGTTTATTCCTATGATCCGGACAAGGCAAGGGAGCTGCTGGCGGAGGCGGACTGGCCATCGGATTATACACTGGATGTAGTTTACTATTATGATGACCAGCAGACTGTGGATCTGATGACGATTATAGGCCAGTATTGGAGCGATGTCGGAGTGAAGGCGCAGTTCAGAAAACTGGAGGGTGATCTGGCAGCGCAGCTCTGGGTTCCGCCGACAGATATGGAGAACGGGCCGTCTGCGGTCAAGTGGGATCTGGCTTATGCGGCGGTAGCGGCTCTGACTGAGAGTGAATTTTATAATCGTTTTGCATCCACTGCATCGAACAATTCTACAGTTCCGCGGCAGGACGGGCTGGATGAACTGATTCAGGCATCGAATGCTACGATGGATACGGAAGAGCAGATCGCGGCTTTCAAGGATATCCAGGCGTTTATAGCCGAAAATGAGCTGGCGATGCCGCTGTACCATCAGGTTTGCTTTATTTATACGAGCGACGCACTGGATGTGGCAGGCAGTGAATTCGGAAATGATCAGTTCTCCTATGAGAAAAATATTCTTGACTGGACCATTGACAGAGAGGATGGCACGCTTTACACAAATGGCGGTCCGCAGGAATTTTTCTGGTATCCGATGGTTAACCCAGGCTACATGATCAGCACGGAGCTGATATTTGATAGACTGATCAATGCCGACAGTTCCCTGAATCCGACAGACGGCATGCTGGCGGAAAGCTACACGGTGAGCGAGGATTCCAAGTCAATCGAGTTCGTGTTAAGGGACGGTGTGACCTGGCATGACGGCGAGCCGTTTACTGCGGAGGACGTGAAGTTTACGCTGGAGCTGATGCTGAAGACGCCGGGAACCAATGCGGTTGCCACAGGTGTTTTGCAGGCGATTACCGGAGCGCAGGAATACCTCGACGGTGCGGACGAGGTGACAGGCATTGTGATCGACGGCAACACCGTGACGGTTCATTTCGATACGGTAGCGGCGGATGCGCTTCAGGTCTTCGCTCAGTGGCCGATTCTGCCGAAACATTGTCTGGAAAACGCAAGTCCGGAGACTCTGCAGCAGGATCAGTTCTGGCAGAAGCCGATCGGTACTGGCCCGTATATGGTAGACGAAGTGGTTCTGAACAATTACGCGACTTTGAAGAGATATGACGGATACTGGAAGGAAGGAACCGGAAATATTGAGACAATTTATATGTTTGCAAGTGGTGAGAATGACGGCAATCTGGTGAAGAATGCAAGCGCAGGAAGAATTGACTATGCATGGAGCAAGTCCACAGATGACGCCAAGGCGATCGGGGAACTTGATAATATGACAGTAAATAATGCGAATATCAGGTACACAAGATGTTTCTATATTAATCAGTTCCCGCATGGGGCAAATATCAAATAGATTTTTTAATTGGCGAGGCACTGTGAAATGGATTGCATTTGACAGCGGCCTCGCTTCATTTTTGTAATAATTCGGGAGGAGACATATGTCGACGTATATTATAAGAAAGGTACTTTCACTGATCCCTATGATGCTGGTAATCAGTTTTCTGATTTATCTGGGAATTGAACTGATGCCGGGTGATGCGGTGGACTTTTTGATCCCGCCGGATGCATTATCGACCATGTCGCCGGAAGCACTGGATGCAATGCGTGACGCCCTTGGGCTGAATGATCCGTTTCTGATCCGGTATCTGAAATGGCTGGTGGGGCTTCTGCATGGGGATTTCGGTTACTCGATTCAGAGCGGCGTTCCGGTGGCGACGCTTATGAAAAATCATCTTCCGGCAACGATTGAGCTGACTGTTACCGCGCTGATTTTTTCTTCTATTTTCGGTATATTGTTCGGAGTAATCAGTGCACTGAAAAAGGGAAGCATCCTGGATCAGGTTCTGAGCGTCATAGGTATGATCGGTGTGGCGATTCCGCAGTTTTTGCTGGGGCTGATCTGTATTAATACATTTGCGCTCCACCTCGACATTCTTCCGGTGGGAGGACGTATGGCGAGCGCAGACCAGAATTTTTTTGAAAGACTGCCGTATCTGATCATGCCATCGCTTGTCCTCGGTTTTTCTCTGACCGCCGGAGTGATGCGGTATGCGAGAGGAAGCATGCTGGATTCTATGGGAAAGGATTATATGAAAACCGCTAGGGCAAAAGGCATTCCGGAGTGGAGAGTGAATCTGCTGCACGGACTTCGGGCTGCGATTACACCGGTCGTTGTTTTGATCGGCTTCCGTCTGCCGATGCTCATCGGCGGGGCGGTTGTGATCGAAGAAGTGTTCCAGTGGCCGGGAATCGGCGGACTGTTTGTCGATGCGGTCAGAGCGCAGAATACGCCGCTTGTGATGATGATCGGATTTTTCAGTGTACTGCTGGTTCTGATATCCAGTATCATAGTAGATATTCTTACAGCGCTTTTAGATCCGCGTATCAAATTAAGCTAGGGAGGAAGCCGGATGAATTCATTAGACCGCAAAATGGATAGGATTCTTGCACAGGAAAATTCTGGCAGAATCAAAAAAGGAATAAAAAACAGGGCGCTGCGGAAGATGTTCGCGAATAAGCTTTCCGTTGTGGGAATTGTTATATTTGTCGTGATTCTGTTTATGTGCTGCGCCGCACCGCTGTTTACATCCTACAGCTCTACAAAAGTAGATTTAAAAAACATGCTGCAGCCGCCGTCGGCGGAGCATATTCTGGGTACGGATAAAATCGGCCGTGACATCTGGGCCAGAATTCTGTACGGCGGGCGTGTCTCTATCGGTGTAGGACTGGGGAGTGCGCTGATCGCTACCATACTGGGGGTATCCCTGGGGACAATTGCAGGGTATAAGGGCGGACTTTTCGACGGCATAGTCATGAAAATATCGGAAATATTAATGGCGTTTCCGCAGATGATTCTGGTTTTGATCCTGGTGACGATTACCGGACAGAGCCTCTGGAACCTGATCTTCATTTTTTCAATTACAGGCTGGCCCTCCATGTACCGAATGGCGCGATCCCAGATGCTTTCTCTGCGGGAACAGGAGTATGTTCAGGCCTTAAAAGCATTTGGAATAGGCAGCATGCGTATTGCATTTGTACATATGCTTCCCAATGCGATCGGTCCTATTTTTGTAAATATTACGCTTTCTACGGCAATGTTTATCCTGCAGGAAGCGTCCTTAAGCTTCCTGGGACTTGGCGTGCCTCTTGAGGTGGCTACCTGGGGGAATATTCTGAATGCTGCACAGGATTTGACAATTTTAAAGGGGGCATGGTGGATATGGCTCCCGACCGGTATTGTTGTGACACTGTTTGTAATCAGCATCAACTTTATTGGTGACGGGTTAAGGGATGCGACGGATCCGTCTCAGATCGGATAAGGAGTGGCAGTATGGAGCGAAATCAGGATGTAGTTGTGAAGGTGGATGATCTTCACGTGAATTTTTATAATAATAACCGCTGCAACAGGGTGCTGCGCGGCGTTTCCTTTGAACTGAAAAAGAGAAAAATCATGTGTATTGTGGGGGAGAGCGGATGCGGCAAATCCGTGACAGCGAATTCCATTATGGGGCTGCTGCCGGAGCTCTCCAGGATCGAACAGGGAAGTATTGACTTCTATTATGATGGGAGAGATATACGAATCGATCAGTTGAAGCGCAGGGGAAAAGAAATGAGAAAGATCCGGGGAGCAGGCATGGCAATGATATTTCAGGATCCGATGACTGCATTAAATCCCGTATTCAGCGTGGGTTATCAGCTTAATGAGGCGCTGCTTTACCATGAAGGCGCATCCTCAAAAAAAGATGCGACGAAGAAATCCATTCAATTGCTGAAGGAGATGGGAATTCCGCTGCCGGAGCAGAGAATGAAGGAGTATCCCCATCAGTTTTCAGGAGGAATGTGTCAGCGGGCGATGATCGCGATGGTGATTGCTCAGGATACCGATTATATCCTGTTGGACGAACCAACGAACAACCTCGACATCTACCATGCGTCGAACATGATGAAAATTGTGCGGCGACTGTGCGATGAATTGGGAAAAACGGTGATTCTGGTCCTGCATGAAATCAACTATGCGGCGTTTTATTCGGATTATATCTGCGCGTTTGTGAATGGCAGAGTTGCGCAATTTGGAACCGTTGAGGACGTGATCAGCAAGGAAAACCTTTCGGCGATCTACGGCGTGGACTTTGAGATCCAACAGGTCGCGGGCCGGCCGTTGTCAATCTATTATTAAAGACCTGATTCGCAGGAAGGTCAGAGAAAAGTTGCCGCCTGACTTTGAATGAAGGACAGTTGGCGGGGAAGTTCCCGCCTGAAACACCCGATCAAGACTTGGAAGAAATAAATAAAAAGGAGAGAAACAATGAAACCAAAATTACACTTTACACCACCACAAAACTGGATGAATGATCCAAATGGTTTAATTTATTTTCAAGGAAAGTATCACTTGTTTTATCAACATTTTCCTTATACTTGTCAGTGGGGAACAATGCACTGGGGACATGCTGTGAGTAATGATCTTGTTCATTTTGAGCATTTGCCAATTGCTTTGTATCCATCAAAATATGCTGATCGTAATGGATGCTTTTCTGGTTCAGCAATTGCATATCATAATCAATTGTATTTGTATTATACATCAATTCGTTATGCTAAAGAAAATCCAGAATATGTTCATGTTCAATACAGTGATGATGATTTAATCGCTTCACAATCTGTTGTTATATCTCAAGATGGTTTTACATTTGATAATCAAAATGATAAACA
>CAJKKX010000141.1 GCA_905200565.1 uncultured Lachnospiraceae bacterium | reverse complement strand
AAGTCCTGAAAAGTATACAATACAGCAAGGGAGGGCAATACATGAAGGGCAACACAATGAGAAGCGATGCAATGAGGAAATTCAGAAAAACCACAGCCTTGTTGACAGCGGCGGCTATGTGCGCCAGTATGACGAATGTGGCGTCGGTGGCGGCGGAAACGATTAATGAAAACCAGGGGACAGCATCACAAGCCGTCAGGGGCACTTACGTTGAAGGAACGGCAGGTACTGTCTACCGTGTGGATATTGTGTGGGATTCCCTTGACTTCACGTACAAAGCCGGTGAATCAAGAATATGGGACCCGGACACACATACATACACAACTGATTCATCAACGGGATGGTTTAATGCGAATGGGGATCAATCATCCACGATCACTGTGACGAACCACTCCAATACAGCGATTGATGCGACGGTTGGATTCAAACGGGCATCAGATGAGTTTTATCAGGTTATGTCGGTTTATATGTATAATGATAGTATTTGGCATGAAGATAAAGGATTTACATCTGGTGATATGTATGATGTGGCGGCGGCCTTGTCGCTTGCGGATGCGTCTGTAGAATCCGAAGGTAATCCGGATGCCGCGCCTTCTGCTTATGTTGAGTTTGGTATGTATAGTTATGGTCTGGGTACTGTGCCGGATTTCGGTACTAATGCCCAGATCGGTACGGTCACAGTCACAATCAATGAAGGGTGAGGCAGAATAGACTCAGCCAGTGTTAAAAATTACAGAATATCCAGCCCACCAGGCAGGTAATCCGCCTGTGTTATTGAACACAGTTGGAACGGTTACCGGGTGGGCTATTTTTCATAACCAGTTCACCGCAGATACTCCAGATAGTAGCAATTTAATAAATCTGAAACATTTCTCAAACAAAACATGAATAAAAGCGGGGTATAGTGGCAGCAAAGAATCGGTAGATTTTCCGTTATGTGAGGTGTAAAATGGATTTACAGAAGATTTTTAAATCCATAAAAAAACGGTGTATTTTACCGCTAATCCCAACCCTGCTGATTGCCGTTCCGTCTTTTCTGCTTTTAATATGGGTGTTTGCAGACCTTTCTGTGCCGCAGTCTATTTGTTATGTTGCTTATGTCCTGTCCAGTTATGCGCTTATCATTACCTGTACGGGCGTTTTCCGGCTGACGAAGTGGTTTCGTTCTGAGATGGAAGAGAATTACCTTGTAAAGAAACTGAAAGGGATTTCTTTTGTGGAACGGTATGTGAAGGAATCTGCGTTCCGGGCGGAGATTTCTTTATATCCGGGATTGTTTATCAACCTGCTTTACGCAGGCTTGAAGCTGTTTTCCGGAATCTGTTACCGCTCTGTCTGGTTCGGGACACTGGCGGTTTATTATATTCTTCTGGCGGTGATGCGTTTTTCGCTGCTCCATCATGTGAGAACGAAGGAAGCAGGGGAAGAAAACCGGATCCGGGAATTATACAGATGCCGGATGTGCGGCATTGTTCTGATGATCCTTGATTGGGCGCTGGCCGGAATGACGATTCTTGTAGTCCGGAAAAACAGCGGCTTTACCTATCCGGGAATGCTGATCTATCTGATGGCAATGTATACCTTTTATGCAGTCATTACGGCAGTCCGGAATGTGATCAGGTTCCGGAAATACGGCAGTCCTGTTCTTTCGGCGGCAAAGGTCATTAACCTGACGGCTGCTCTTGTATCCATGCTTTCCCTGGAAACTGCCATGCTGACACAGTTCGGGGCGGCAGGGGATGCGGCTTTCCGCCAGCGCATGACAGCCCTGACAGGGACAGCCGTGTGTCTGATCGTTCTGGGAATGGCGGTCACGATAATTATCCGGACAACGGTACAGATAGGAAATATAAAAAACGGGAATAAAAAACGGGAGGTAAGAGAACGTGGTAAAGATTCTTGTAGTGGAGGATGACGTAAAATTAAACCAGACGGTATGTACCTACTTAAGCGACAGCGGTTTTCAGGTAAAAGGATGTCTGGGTGCAAGAGACGCTTATGACGAAATGTACAATAATCTGTATGACCTGATTATTTCTGATATTATGATGCCGGAAATTGACGGGTTTGAATTTGCGGAGACGGTCCGGAAGGTAAACCGCCATATCCCGATCCTGTTTATGTCGGCAAAGGACGATCTGCCTTCCAAACAGAAGGGGTTCCAGCTTGGGATCGATGATTATATGGTAAAGCCGCTGGAGCTGGATGAGCTTCTCCTGCGTGTCCGGGCGCTTCTGCGCAGGGCGAATATTGAAACACACCGAAGGCTGGAGGTGGGAAATCTGGAGCTGGACGGGGATGCGATGACGGCGGTTGTAAGCGGGGAAGAAATTCCCGTGACGACCAGGGAATTTAACATTCTTTATAAACTGCTTTCTTATCCAAACAAAACATTTTCACGGGCGCAGCTTATGGATGAGTTCTGGGGCGTGGACAGCGATACCAGCCTGCGGGCGGTGGACGTGTATATTACAAAGCTCCGGGACAAATTCTCCGGCTGCGACGGGTTTGAAATTAAAACAGTCCGTGGACTGGGATATAAGGCGGTGCTGAAATGACAGGGACAGGGGATAGAAGAAAAAGCGTGGAAAAAGTCCGCCAGTCCCGTTTCCCGGTATCTCTTTTTGCAGTGCTTTTTGTGATACTGCTTCTGATGTCCGGGGTGCATATGGGGCTGGTTGTTCTGGGAGAGGAAGAAAATTTCAGCTGGTGGCTGCAGATACTCATACCATTAGTTTATTGGGCGCTGGTGGCAGGCGGCGTGACACGCTATACCCGTTACCGGATGGAAAAGGCTTACGAAGTCCCGATGCAGACACTGGCGAAAGCTACCAGTCTTGTGGCCAACGGAGATTTTTCCGTCTACGTACCGACCATGAACACGCCGGACAAATGGGATTACCTGGATGTCATGATTATGGACTTCAATAAGATGGTAGAAGAATTGGGAAGCATGGAGACGATGAAAACAGACTTTTTTTCCGATGTGTCCCATGAATTCAAGACGCCGCTCTCTGTGATTTACACCAATGCACAGCTTCTGGAAAAAGAAGAGCTGCCAAAAGAAACCCAGAGGGAATATACCCGGAACATTCTGCGCTCTTCCGAGCGCCTTGGAAATCTGATCACGAATATGCTGAAACTGAATAAGCTGGAAAAGCAGGTCATCCAGCCGGTATCCCAAAGCTATGATCTGTGCAGGCAGCTCAGTGACTGTGCGCTGCAGTTTGAGAATCAATGGGAGGAAAAAAACATTGAATTTGAGGCAGAGCTGGAAGAGAGGGTAACGATCATGGCGGATGAAGGGCTGCTGGAACTGGTATGGACGAACCTTCTGTCCAATGCGGTAAAGTTTACACCGTCCGGAGGAACAATCACACTTTCACAGATTTCCGATGGGGAGAATGTCACGGTTTCCGTGGCGGATACCGGATGCGGTATGGATGAAGAGACGGTAAAGCATGTGTTTGACAAGTTTTATCAGGGAGATGCTTCCCATTCCACACAGGGGAATGGTCTGGGGCTTGCACTGGTAAAAAGAATCCTGCAGTTATCGGATGGAAGCATTACTGTGGAAAGCACCGCGGGGAAAGGGTCGGTATTTACGGTAACCCTGCCGCTGCTTCCTGCGGACAGCAGAATGGAAACGGAGGAAAGATAATGCGGGAAAAGAAAGAATATATCGGTTATGAATATAAAGAGGTTACGGTTCCCAGGGAGCAGGCATCCATGTATGCAGACTGCTATGAGAACTTTGGATGGGAGATGGAGGAAACAGAGCAGCCTTCGGAAAACATCCGCCCCGCCTCTCACAACGTCACGCTCCGCATGAAGCGGAACCGTAAGATTGTAAATAAGATGGAACTGACAAGGCTGCAGAGAAATTTTGAAGCCTGTACCCATGAAATCGAAGTGATGGAAGAGGCAAAAACCCGGATGCCAACGGTGTGGGCGCTGGTAACAGGAATCATCGGGACGGCGTTCATGGCGGGTTCCACCTTTGCGGTCGTCCATACGCCGCCGATTATCTGGCTGTGCATCCTCCTTGCCATACCGGCATTTATCGGATGGATCCTTCCTTATTTTCTGTACCGGCGGCTGGTGGAGAAGAAAAAAGAGAAGTATGAGCCGATGATTGAAGAAAAACTGGAGGAAATCTACCAGATCTGTGAAAAGGGGCACGCCCTTTTATAAAGAAATTGTGCGGGAGCTGTTCATTTATGGAATGGCTCTTACTTATATGCCGATAGGAAAAGGGGCGATGCCGGAGCTGATGGCTATGTCAGCGATGCTGCTATTTGAGCCAAGCAGCGTGGAAAGGCTTTTCCGCAGCCTGAGCTTCGTGGTATAAGTAATAGGGGTATCGCGTAGATACTTTTTAAAGAGCAGGGAACATTTACTTTTGCAGCAGGCGCCGGACAGGGCGATATCTGCCAGAGTGATGTGCTCCATGTAGTGTTCCTCTATGTAGGTCATCATGCTTCTGAGGGAAGACAGGTCGGGAGATTCCGGTTTCCGTGTCTGGCTTCCAATATCGAGATTTTCATACAATATTTTCATGAGCATAAAATAATCTTCCATCAATTCAAAATAGGATAAAGGGTCTGCAGGGATTTTGCCAAAAGAATCATAAATCTCATCCAGTTTTTCCATGACGGACGCCATCCAGCCATTCCGGTTAAGATACAGGTAAGGGTATGCTGAATTTTCGGTGACAGGCTCAATATAGTTCTGGTAAAACCAATCGTTCACTTGCAATAATTCCGGGGAAAGCAGGATGCAGACAAATTCGCATTCGTTATGTTCCGCAGAAAAGCCATAGTGGAGCTGATAGCTGTTTACCATGATTCCGCTGCCTTTCTCCAGATCGATCAGCCGGCCGTTTACATTATAGGTCATAGTTCCCTTTTTTATCAGAATAAACTCCAGATCCTTGTGCCAGTGGCTGACGGAAGAATAGTCCGGATAGGAGGAAAGGAGTCCGTATACCACATAGGCGGGGAACAGAGGGGTATTATATGCAACCGTTTCAGAAGAATCTGAATTGAACACGGAGCAGTATTTTGTGTTATTATACATAAGATCACCTCATAAATGGAAAATTGTTATATAAAAACGGAGAATATTGAATGATTTTATTATAAAAACATGATATTGTCAAATAAAAGATATCAGGCGGCTGTTTCGTTTCTGTTTTTTCTTGCGGGAATGTTATTTTAAAGACAGGCGGTTCGACAACCAGCCTGAAAATTAATGTATGGAGGATTAGTGAAAATGGATATGACAAACAGACAGCGCCGGGATGCAGGCCTGGCTTATATTTCGGATGATACGGTCTTTGAGGAACAGCTTGTATGCAGGAAAATCCTGCAGAAACTGAATTTTATGGATCGGTCGGATTTTGCAGGGATTAAGGAAACCGTGAAGGAGCTTTTCGGGAAATCTGAGGACGCTTTTGTGAACCCGCCGTTCTACTGCGATTATGGAAAACATATCGAGGTGGGAAAGAATTTCTTTGCAAATTATAACTGTACGCTTTTAGACGTGGCAAAGATCAGGATAGGCGATAACTGTCAGATGGCCCCCAATGTGGCAATCTACACGGCGGGGCATCCCATTCATCTGGTCAGCCGCAATTCGGCATATGAGTATGGCAAGGAAGTGACGGTAGGGGATAACGTATGGTTCGGGGGAAATACAGTGGTATGCCCCGGCGTACACATAGGAGACAACGTGGTGATCGGCGCCGGCAGCGTGGTGACAAGGGACATCCCGGACTGGTGTATCGCGGCAGGTAATCCATGCAGAGTTATTCGTAAGATTACGGAAGAGGACAGAAGGAAACTGTTTCATGACGAGGAGATAGACGGGGAGGTATGGCAGGATATCCTGGAGCGGATGGAATTTTAGACCGAGAGGGCGGCAGGAATTCCTGGGGTACCAGTGATAAGAAAACGACAGAGGATCAGCTTACCAATTAATTTCTGACGATACAGCCAGTCCGTATATTCTTTCGGGCTGGCTGTTCTTTCGGTTATTTATTGTATCTTGGAATCGTCTCTACGTCGAGTTTATTGTTTGGGTTTTCGTTAAAATACGGGAAACGTGCAACGGTAGCCCGGATCTTGATCTGTTTTGTCCCCGGTTCGCCCCAGAGAACGTATACTTCGGTTCCTTCTTTGCAGAAGGCGAGATCTAGCTGACACTGAGACACCATTTCATGATAGTATAAACTCATCATGCGGCCGCTGCTGACACCGATCATATTTCCATCTGCATCGAGCACCTTATCCTGGTGGATGGCTACACGGTAGTCTTTTGCAAGATCGTTTGGCTCGTCGATCGGGCAATACGGGTCATCGGTAAATTGGGAAGCATGGACCTTCAGGATATCTTCCGGATTCCATACAAGAGAAACCATATCGCGTTTCTGATTTTCTTTTATTTGTTCAAGAGCCTCCCGCC
>CAJKKX010000140.1 GCA_905200565.1 uncultured Lachnospiraceae bacterium | reverse complement strand
CGCAGAACCTGCACCTGGAGGCTGGTGTGACCTATGATATCAGCTTCGATTATCAGGCAGGACGCGACAACGTATACAGTATCGTGGTCGGCGATGGTGAAAATATTACAGAACAGCTTGAGTACATGCCGGGTACGGCGGCTCCTGCGAAAGGACAGAAGTCCACGACAGGCAAATTCTCCTTCACAGTGACAGGCTCCGGCAGCGGACAGTCCTGGTTTGGCCTTTACAGCAGGGCGGCTTCCGAGCAGAGCGGTGTTGATTACAGCTATGGCCAGAGAGACTTCATCCTGGATAACCTGGTGGTAACTCCGAGAGAAGGACTGAAGCTGAATGAGACAAATGTGACCTTAAACGGTGTTGGCGATATCCGGAGACTGACGGCATCCCAGGAGGTAACCTGGAGTACATCGGATGAAGGCGTCGTGACAGTAGGAAAAGACGGATATATACAGGGGGCAGGCGCAGGTACAGCGACAATCACGGCGGTATCAAAGAAAGATGCGTCTCTGACGGCAAGCTGTTCGGTAACCGTTGTGACAGGGGCTGATGTGACACAGGAAAGTCCGTTTGCAAGCATCACGGCCAATACAGATCAGGGCGGCGACGAAGGAAAAGAGAATATTATTGATGGAAATCCGGATACACACTGGCATTCAAACTGGAGTACTGGTTTTAACGTAAGTGAGACGAATCCGGCGATTGTTACAGCAGCTATGAAAGATAGTGCAAAGGAAATCAGCGGTTTCATGATTACGCAGAGAACTGGAAATACCAATGGTCTGATTCACAAATTTGAGTATGTGATTGGTAACAGTTTTGATGAGGCTACGCATACAGTTAGTGATGTGGTGAAACAGGGTACCATGACGGTAGAGGCTTCCAGCATCGCAGGCGGCGCCGTAATCAGGGTTCCGCTTGATGGGACAGTAACAGGAAAGTATTTGCAGATTCGCATCTTGCAGGGCGGCGGAAACTTTGCATCGATCGCAGAGCTTGAAACTTATAAGAACGTTGTCTTTGACAACGAGACGCTTCTGAATGAAAAGAAAGAAAATAAGGCTGCGGCGGATGCAAAATATCAGGCTGCGGCAAGAGAATTTGACAGCGCAAAGAAAGACCTGTCAGCAGCAAGTGCTGCGGTAAGCGCTGCAAAGACAGATTATGAGAAGGCAGAGGCAGCTCTGAAAAAGGCAGAAGCTGAGCTGGCGGTTCAGAAAGCATCCCTGCAAAGCAAGAAAGCGGCAAAAGAACAGCAGGAAGCAATCGTGGCACAGGCAATGCTGGAGGCGTCCCAGGCTGCCGACGCGGCTGTGAAGAGTCAGAAACTGGCGGAAGCGGAAACTGCAAAAGCGAAAGTTCTGGAGATCGAGAAAACGATGGCGGGCATGGATGCAGTAGTGACGGAAGCAAAACTGGCGGTAGTCACAGCGAGAAGAGTGCTGGCAAATACGAAACCGGAAGAGAAACCGCCAGTCAATGATCTTGCAGAAGCACAGAAAGATCTGAAGGCTGTGCTTGCGGCAGCAGAGGCAGTTTATGTACAGGGCAAGAAGAATTATACCGATGCAAGCTGGAAGGTATTTGCAGACGCATATGCGGCAGCGAAGGCAGCCGTAAGTTCCCAAGATGTACAGGCGGTAAAGAAAGCAGCGGCAGCGCTCGCAGCGGCACAGAAAGCGCTCGTGACAGGAAGCACTGTTCCGGGAGACGGAGCAATCGGAGACACGAAGCTTGGACGTTATCAGGTAATCAGCGGAAAGAACAGGACGGCGCGACTTCTCAGCGTTAAGAATAAGAAAGCAGCGAAACTGAGTGTTCCCGCAACGGTTAAGATTTCCGGTGTGACCTTTAAAGTCGTAGAGGTTGGCGCAAAAGTCATGAAGGGCAACACCAAACTGAAAAAGGTAATCCTCGGCGCCAATGTCGCAACGATCGGCAAACAGGCGTTCCAGGGATGTAAGAATCTGAAGTCCGTTCAGTTAAAAGGAAAAGCGTTGAAGAGCATTAAGTCCGGCGCATTTAAAAAGACCTCAGCAAAACTTACTGTCAGTGCAAAGAAGATGAGTAAAAAGCAGAAAGCAACTCTTCGGAAGAAACTGAAAAAGGCAGGAAGCAGTAAGAAGGTAAAAGTAAAATAGAAAGTAAGAAGTAAGAAGCGAAACCTGCGGGAGAGAGTTTTTCCCGCAGGTTCTTTTTGTTTGCGCGCCGCAGAATTCAGAGATTCGGAGAATTCCGTCAGGATGTTTGGTGAACAGAAGAAAAAATCCCGCAGTCATCTGACTGCGGGAAAATCAGTTAAAATCTTATACAATACCCTGAGCGTTCATTGCATCTACGACTTTTTCAAAGCCTGCAATATTTGCTCCTGCAACATAGTTTCCGGCCATACCGTAACGCTCTGCGGCGTCGGCCATATTGTGGCAGATATTTACCATGATGTTTTTCAGTTTTGCATCTACTTCTTCGAAGGTCCAGCTCAGGCGCTCGCTGTTCTGAGACATTTCCAGAGCGGAAGTAGCTACGCCGCCTGCATTCGCAGCTTTGCCCGGTGCAAAGATGATGCCGTTTGCCTGTAAATACTCAGTAGCCTCGATCGTTGTCGGCATATTAGCGCCCTCAGCAACTGCAAAGCAGCCGTTTGCCACGAGAGCCTTTGCATCGTCCAGAAGCAGTTCATTCTGAGTTGCGCATGGAAGAGCAACATCACATTTTACGGTCCATACGCCGCGTCCTTCATGGTATTCGGAATTTGGACGGTATTTCTTGTACTCGGTCAGACGGGCACGGTTTACTTCTTTGATTTCTTTGATAGCGGCTAAGTCAATACCTTCTGCATCGTAAATCCATCCGGTAGAATCACTCATGGTAACGACTTTAGCGCCGAGCTGCTGTGCTTTTTCACATGCGTAGATCGCTACGTTACCGGAACCGGAGATACATACGGTCTGTCCGGCAATGTCCTTGCCGTTCAGTTTCAGAAGTTCCTGTGTCAGGTACAGCAGCCCGTATCCGGTAGCTTCTGTTCTTGCCAGGGAGCCGCCATAGGAAAGTCCTTTTCCTGTCAGCACGCCTTCATATAAACCACGGATTCTCTTATACTGTCCAAACATGTATCCGATCTCTCTTGCACCTGTTCCGATGTCGCCTGCCGGCACATCTGTGTCAGCGCCAATATATTTGCAAAGCTCTGTCATGAAGCTCTGGCAGAATGCCATAACTTCTCTGTCGGATTTGCCCTTCGGGTCAAAATCAGAACCGCCTTTTCCGCCGCCGATCGGGAGACCGGTCAGAGAATTCTTAAAAATCTGCTCAAAGCCAAGGAATTTGATAATACCCAGGTTTACGGAAGGATGTAAACGAAGACCTCCCTTGTATGGTCCGATTGCGCTGTTGAACTGTACACGGTATCCTGTGTTTACCTGTACCTGTCCTTTATCGTCTACCCACGGAACACGGAATTTGAACTGTCTCTCCGGATTTACCAGACGTTCCAGAAGAGCATCTTTTCTGAATTTTTCCTCATTGGCCTCGATTACAACTCTCAGAGATTCCAGAACTTCTTTTACAGCCTGATGAAATTCCGGTTCTGCCGGGTTCTGTTCAACCACTTTTGCGATTACCTCATCTACATATGACATCTTTCATTTCCTCCTTTTATAATCCTTCGCTTACTTTAGCGAGATAAAGTTTCCTTGGACATTATAGCAAAAGATTTGTCATTCGTAAATAAAAAAATGAAGAAAATGAGTTTTAACGGATGGAAAAAGGAAGAAAAAAGGAAAGACTCTTAAAATTTTAGAAAGTTGGTGTACAAAGTTTGTCAGATTTTGTATACTAATAGGGAGTAAAATCGTAAAAATGACATGGGATGTCAGAAGGAAAACAAGAGGTATAACGATATGGAGGAAGAACATTATGAAGGTCTGACCAGCCTGGAGGCGGAGCAAAGAAAAGAGCAGGGACTGGTCAATGTTACGGACAACAACATTTTTAAGACAAAGAAAGAAATTATCATTACGCACACGGTCACATATTTTAATTTCCTGAACCTGTTTCTGGGGATTCTGGTGCTGATTTCAGGGCAGTACAAAAATATTACTTTCATGGGAGTCATCATCATAAATTCAATCATCGGAATTTTTCAGGAGATGAAGGTGAAAAAGCTCGTGGATCAGCTTTCTGTAATCACCGCATCAAAGGCCAGAGTCATCCGGGACGGGAAGGAACAGGAGATTCTGATTGATGAGGTCGTCATGGATGATCTGGTAGTGGTAGAAAATGGCGGCCAGATTTGCGCGGATTGTATCGTGCTGGAGTCGGACGGCATTGAAGTGAATGAATCTATGCTGACAGGGGAATCAAAGCCAGTTCGAAAAAGCGCCGGGGACAAGCTTTTGTCAGGCAGCTTTCTGGTAGCGGGAACGGGCGTCGGAAAAGTGGAGCATGTGGGCGAGGAGAATTATGCCGCGGAGCTTGCCAGAAAAGCTAAGACAAAGAAACGTGCCACTTCCGAGATGCAGCGGTCGATCAAAAGAATTATCAAGGTACTGGGAGTCCTGATTATTCCGATCGGTATCCTTCTGTACCGCTCACAGATCAATGTATCCGGCGCGACCTTTTCCGAAAGTCTGGTGGGAACTGTGGCTGGGGTCATCGGCATGATTCCGGAAGGGCTGGTACTTTTGACCAGCGTTACTTTTATTCTGGGCGTAGGGCGGCTGGCAAAGAAGCGTGCCCTGGTACAGGAGATGGAGGCGATTGAGGCGCTGGCCAGGGTGAATGTGCTTTGTCTGGATAAAACAGGGACGATCACGACAGGCGATCTGGAAGTGGTAGACCTGGTGGCAGTGGGCGGCGAAGGACTGGAGCGTCTGGAGCAGGTCATGAACGAGATGTCGTATGCTTTTGACGATATAAACAATACCCAGAAGGCGTTGATGAAACGGTTTAAACAGACGAAAATCTGGCGGATTTCCGGGAAAATTCCTTTTTCATCAGACAGAAAATACCGGGCTGTGCGGTTTGAGAACGAAGGCTGTTATGTACTGGGAGCTCCGGAATTCTTAAATAGAGAGGATGAGGAACTGCGGCAGAAGGTTTACGCCTATTCGGCAGAAGGGCTTCGTGTGTTGCTTTTGGGCAAATGTGGGGATATCCATGAGGACACGGGAGAAGTGGAAAACGTGATTCCGGTGGGGCTGATTGTGATTTCGGACTGCATTCGTCCCGAAGCGATGGATACGTTTCGGTATTTCAGGGAGCAGCAGGTGGATATTAAGGTGGTATCCGGCGACAACCCGATGACCGTGTCTCAGATAGCGGTCAAAGCCGGGCTGGAAGGCGGAGAACGGTTTATTGATGCAAATGAGCTGCCTGAGGACTTTCAGGAACTGTGCCGGGAAGTGGAGAAATATTCCGTATTTGGTCGTGTGAAGCCGGAGCAGAAGCAGAGAATTGTACAGGCGTATCAGGCGAATAAGAAAGTGGTCGGCATGGTAGGGGACGGCGTGAACGACGTGCTGGCGCTAAAAGATTCAGACTGCGGCATTGCTATGGCGGCGGGCAGCGACGCGGCAAAGCAGGTGGCGCACATCGTGCTGCTGGATTCTAATTTTGCGTGCCTGAAAAATATCGTGAGCGAAGGACGAACTATCATAACGAATATTGAACGCGTAAGTTCTCTGTATTTGACAAAAACGATCTATTCGGTATTGCTGTGCGTGATCTTTATTCTTCTGGAACGGCCATATCCGTTTATTCCTATTCAGCTCTCCTGGATAAGCGCTACGGCAATCGGAATTCCCAGTTTTATTCTGGCTCTGGAACATACAGAGTCTGTCAATTCCAGTGGATTTTTGCGGCATGTGCTGCGGATTGCCCTTCCTTCAGCGGTGACGATGGTGATGAGCCTGCTGGTTATTCAGGTTCTGGGGCAGTTCTGGAATATGGAAGAGACCATGACTTACACTTTCAACCTTCTAGTTGGCGGCGCTGTGGCCATGATGGTAGTCGTCAGGGTATGTTATCCGATGAATTGGCTGCGGAGAACTTTAAGCATTGGAGTAATTGTTATATTTTGTGCGGGCATCCTTGCGTTGCCGGAGCTTTTGGGTATCTATCGTATCTTCCGTTGGGAAATGGTGTTGATGATTCCGCTGTTGTGTATGGTGCTTGTATTCTTTAAGATTTTTACGGAATTTGCCGAGGGATGTTTTAAAATAAGACGGTGGATTAAAGATAAATTGAAAAAGAAAGAGCCGGAGGAAAAGTTGGCTGAAATTTAAACGGATATCCATGAGCGGGGGATTACTGATTAGCGGTAGTCCCTTTTGCACGTAAATCATGGTTTGTGGGGGAGATCACGTCCATCCCGTACGCAGGCCGGGGGGAAACGTATCCCACGCAAACGGGGGGCAGGGAATTCGAAAACTAACTCCTAAGAATGTGCGGGTTCATCGCGAGAG